>CAKSPW010000039.1 GCA_934486495.1 uncultured Clostridia bacterium | reverse complement strand
CCCCGAGCGGTTTTAGGGTCCGGGGAATACCGAACCCCGGAAATTTTGGTACTTTTGTTTGCAAAAGTACGAAAGAATCGAAACAATTAATAGCAATAAAAATAACCCATAATGCGATAATCAATCTTAGCGAAAAAAACAAAGTAACTTTTTTAATTGCAATTGATTGAAAAAAACGTAACAATTAAAAGTGATAAAAATAACACATAATGCAATAATCTTTCTTTGTCAATAAAAGAATAAAAGTAACTTGTTTTTAATCATTTAAATAAGAAAACTTAAAATCCCCTTTGCCTTCAATCTCAAGAAGAATATAAGTCGAATTAACATAACCGAGCGAGCCTGGATTCAGCATTACCTTTTTAGGCGTGTACCACAGCTGATCGGGTGTGTGTGTATGTCCGTAAAGAATAATATCATACCCCTCGGCAAACTTTTCCCTCAAAAGCATAAGCCCCGACTTAACTCTGTATTTATGTCCGTGTGTTACAAGTATTTTATTTGCACCGATTGTAACCGATAGGTCATACGGTACATCAAAAGTATAATCATTGTTTCCGCATACATAATAAAACGGCAAATTCGGGAATGCATTTTCTATCTCACGGCAATCACGCAGCATATCTCCGCAGTGAATGCAAGCGTCAACATTGGGTGTTTTCTTTATTATTCGGATTGCCTTTTCAAAATTTCCGTGTGTATCGGAAAAAACAAGTACTCTTTTCATATGTTTTACCTCATTTTATAGCTTTTTTATATTTTATCATAAAATCTCATAAATGTAAATGTCAATTTTGTAAATTTAGTGTAAACTACTTAGTTGGAAAAAATCACAAAAATACGCCGAAAAGATAAGCATATTGATGAATTTTTAAAAATGTCTTGAAGAATATGAAAATATATGATATAATAAAAAATACGTTACTGTTACAAAAAGAAAAAAGGTAAGGAGATTTATTTTATGCAACGTGAAAAATTAGGTTCAAGACTCGGTTTTATTTTCCTGTCAGCCGGATGTGCGATAGGCTGCGGAAATGTTTGGAAGTTCCCGTGGATGTGCGGTCAGTTCGGCGGAGGAGCATTTGTTTTGCTCTATGCAATATTCCTTGTTATTTTGGGTCTGCCCGTTATGACTATGGAGTTTTCAATCGGTCGTGCGTCACAGGCAAGTGCTGTTAATATGTACAAAAAGCTCGAAAAAAGCGGTACAAAATGGCACGTGCACGGTTATGTTGCGCTTTTGGGAAACATTTGTCTTATGGCATTTTACACGGTTGTGTGCGGCTGGATGATTAATTATTTTGTAAAGTTTTTAACGGGTGCAAACGCTGACATCGGCTTCGTTTCGATGATTGAAAACCCTGTTCTTAACGTTAAATATCTTGCCGTAACCGTTATAGTCGGTTTCGGAATACTCTGCTTTAACCTGCAGGGCGGACTTGAAAGAGTTACAAAGTACATGATGATTGTACTGCTTCTTCTCATGCTTATTCTTGCCGTTCACAGCGGAATCCTGTCGGGCGCAAAGGAAGGACTTAAGTTCTATCTTATCCCCGATATAACGAAAATCAACGGAAGCGTTATAGTTGCCGCAATGAATCAGGCATTCTTTACACTAAGTTTGGGCATGGGCTCGATGGCTATTTTCGGAAGCTATATCGACAAAAAACACTCGCTTTTGGGCGAATCGTTAAACGTTGTTATTCTCGACACATTCGTTGCCGTTGTTTCGGGTCTTATCATATTCCCGGCGTGCTTTACGTTCGATGTTGAGGTTACTGCCGGCCCAAGTCTTTTGTTTGACACAATGGCGTCGGTATTTAACCACATGGCAGGCGGTCGCTGGTGGGGAACACTGTTCTTCCTGTTCATGGTATTTGCCGCATTTTCAACGGTGCTTGCGGTGTTCGAGATGATTCTCGCCTGCGTTCGTGAAATGACAGGCTGGTCACGTCCGATAGGCTGTATAGTATGCGCTGTCGGTGTGTTTGTAATCGCACTTACAACAGCTCTCGGTTACAGCACATTCTCAGGCTTTGTTCCGTTTGCGGAGGGTACTGCATGGCTTGATTTATGGGATTTCCTCGTAAGCACAAACATATTGCCGCTCGGCTCGTTTATAATCGTTATTTTCTGCTGTAACAGCCGCTTCGGCTGGGGCTGGGATGCGTTTAAGGCAGAGGCTAACGAGGGTGTCGGTCTTAAGATAAAGGATTGGATGCGTCCGTTCTTTACATACGTAATTCCGGCTATAATATTATTCATTTATATTTACGGAATGGTAACATTTAATTGGAGATAATCTGAAATTCGGGAGGAATTGACATTGGGAGAAATTGTGCGACTTCAAAAATATATTTCCATGTGCGGAGAAGCGTCAAGACGTGAGGCGGAAAGGCTGATTGCGGAGGGTAAAATATCCGTAAACGGCAAAAAAATCACCGAAATGGGCGTTAAAGTTGAAATAGGCTCCGACAGGGTTTGTTTATCGGGCAGAGAACTAAAGCCGTGTTCGAAAAAATACTATATAATGCTTAACAAGCCGTCCGGTTACGTAACCACGGTTAAGGACCAATTCGAGCGTCCTGCCGTTTGCGACCTTGTAAGCCGTGATATATCCGCAAGACTCGTTCCTGTCGGCAGACTTGATTACGAAACGGAAGGACTTCTTTTGATGACGAACGACGGCGATTTTGTAAACCGTGTTGCGCATCCGAAATATAACGTCGGAAAAACGTATTACGCTGAGGTGAGCGGCGGCCTTAACATTAAAAATCTCGCACGTCTTAGAAAGGGTGTAAAAATCGACGATTATGTGACAAGTCCTTGCGAAATTGAGGTTTTGGACGCACATAAAGGCACAACCTTTGTCAATATCACAATTCACGAGGGCAGAAACAGACAGGTAAGAAAGATGTTCGAGGCTGTCGGCTGCCGGGTGGATTATTTGAGAAGAATTAAAATAGGTACGGTTGAACTCGGTAATTTGCCGCTCGGCAGATGGCGTCATTTGACAAGTCACGAAATCAGCTATTTAATGAAAAACGGAGGTGCGGCAAAATGAAATTAGGGTTTATAGGCTGCGGAAATATGGGCGGCGCAATACTCGGCGGAATTATAAAAAGCGGTTTTGAAAAGGCGGATAACATCACGGTTTATGATGCATTTTTGCCGCAAAGCGAGAAAATTCGCGAAAAATACGGAGTGAGTATATCCGAAAACGAGGAATGTGCCGCAAAATGCGACGTTTTGTTTCTTTGCGTAAAGCCGAATGTTTTGGGCGCTGTTGCGGATAAAATTAAAACATCTCTCAGCGATAAAACGCTTGTTGTTTCAATTGCCGCAGGTGTTAAAACGGATATGCTTTGCCAAATGCTCGGTGATGACAAAAAGCTTGTCAGAATTATGCCGAATATTCCTGTTGCCTACGGTGAGGGAATGAGCGCTGTAAGCTTCGGTAAAAATGTAAGCGAAAACGAGAAGAAATATGTTCTTGACGCATTTTCAAGCTTCGGCTCGGCAGAGGAGGTTGACGAGAAGCTGATGGATACGGTAACGGCTGTCAGCGGCTCATCTCCGGCTATGATATTTATGCTTATAGAGGCTATGGCAGACAGTGCCGTTCAGGGCGGAATGACAAGAAAAAAAGCGTATGTTTTCGCAGCGCAGACGGTTCTCGGAAGTGCAAAAATGGCTCTTGATTCGCTTAATGAGGGGATATATCCGGCAGAGCTTAAGGATATGGTTTGCTCACCGGGCGGAACGACTATCGACGCCGTTGCAAGCCTTGAAAAAACAGGCTTCAGAGGCAGTATAATCGAGTCGCTCAAAGTGTGCAGAGAAAAGTCGGAAGCAATGTCAAAACGGTAATTCGGAGGTAAAAATGAGATTTGGTATAAGAGCGCACAACATATCATGCGCAGGACTTCGTGATTTGTCGGCAAGACTTGCAACGCTCGGAATAGACACAATTCAGCTTGCACTTGCAAAATCGTTGCCCGACTTTAAAAAAGGCTCGTTTACTCCGTCATATGCGAGAAAAATAAAAGAAGCATTTTCTTCAAACGGAATTAACGTTGCCGTTTTGGGCGCATATATAAACTGTATTCATCCGATACAGACAAGCCGAATAAGCGAGCTTGACTTTTTCCGTGAACAGCTTAAATTTGCTAAATTTATGGGCGCCGATATGGTCGGACTTGAAACATCGTCAATGGATACACCCGACAGAGAGAGTGCGTACAAATGCGTATTGGAAAGCATGAGAGAGCTTGTGTCAGCCGCTGAAAGCTTGGGCGTTATGATAGGAATTGAGGGCGTGTATGTTCATGTTATTAACACTCCCGATATGATGTACCGCCTTGTAAACGACTTAAATTCTCCTAATGTCGGTGTTATATTCGATCCGGCAAACTACTTAAGCGGTGACAATTATGCGGAGCAAAAATCAATAATTAAAAGACATTTTGAGCTTTTGGGCGATGTGACATATGCCGTTCACATAAAAGATTTTAAAATAGAAAACGGCTGTTTGTCTGACGCATTGCCGACTGAAGGTATTTTCGATTTTGATACACTGTTTTCGGAAATAAAAAAGCGTAAAAAGGATATTCCCATGCTTTTGGAAACGGTGGGCGAGGATAATTTTACGGAAATTGCCGCAAAGCTTGATAGTCGCTTCGAACACGCATAATATTTATATAACTTTTATAAATATACAAATAATTTGACAAAAAAATTATATTCATAAAACAAAATATTTTTTTCTTTAAAAAATGTATTGACATATTGATGATTTTGAAGTATTCTTTACATATAAAATAAAAAAAATGGGGGTAGAGAGTTGGAAAATATTATCAAATTACAAAACATTTGCGTCGATTTTGACGGTGAGGCAATTCTGAAGGGGATAGACCTCAACATTAAGGACCGTGAGTTTGTGACACTGCTCGGGCCTTCCGGCTGTGGAAAAACGACAACGCTTAGGATTATAGGCGGATTTTTGACGCCGCAGTCGGGTGATGTTTTGTTTGACGGAAAGAGAATTAACGATGTTCCGCCGTATAAAAGAAACGTTAATACGGTGTTTCAGCGATATGCTCTTTTTCCGCATCTGAACGTGTATGAGAACATTGCGTTCGGGCTTAGGGTTGCAAAGCTTCCCGAAAAGGAAATTCGCCAAAGAGTAGGCGAGATGTTAAAGCTTGTAAACCTAAGCGGTTTTGAAAAAAGGTCGGTAAACAGACTGTCGGGCGGTCAGCAGCAGAGAGTTGCAATCGCACGCGCACTTGTAAACAGACCGAAGGTGCTTTTGCTCGACGAACCGCTCGGCGCACTTGATTTAAAGCTGAGAAAGGAAATGCAAACGGAGCTTAAGCGTATTCAGCAAAGCCTTGAAATCACGTTCATATATGTAACTCATGACCAGGAGGAAGCGCTTACGATGAGCGACACCGTTGTTGTCATGAAGGACGGTAATATTCTTCAAATCGGTACACCGGTAGATATATATAACGAACCTAAAAACGCTTTCGTTGCC
Organism: uncultured Clostridia bacterium; assembly: GCA_934486495.1. Taxonomy (GTDB): domain Bacteria; phylum Bacillota; class Clostridia; order UBA1381; family UBA1381; genus RGIG9115. The sequence goes on along the minus strand of CAKSPW010000039.1, from coordinate 15,295 downwards.
GATTTTATCGGTGAGAGCAATATACTAAACGGTATAATGAGAGATGATTACAGAGTTGAAATTGGCGGTCACGAGTTTACGTGCGTCGATGCGGGATTCGGAAAAAATGTCCCTGTTGACGTTGTTATAAGACCGGAGGATATTTCAATTGTGCCCGAAGATAAGGCAAAGATTACGGGCATTGTAAAGAGCGTAACGTTTAAGGGCGTTCACTATGAAATGGTTATCGAATCATACGACTTTGACTGGCTTGTACATTCGACAAAGGCGGCAGATGTCGGTGCGGCGGTAGGCATTGACTTCACACCCGACGATATTCATATAATGAATAAGATGTAAGGGGGGAAGGGCAGTGAACAAAAAACTTCTTTCGGCTCCTTATCTTGTTTGGATGACCGTTTTTATTGTCGTGCCGCTTCTCATGGTGGCTTATTTCGCATTCACAAATGAGGACGGCGGCTTTACGCTTTCGTATATTGCGGACGTGGCGCAGTACACAAATATATTCGTAAGGTCAATATGGCTTGCCGCAATTGCAACCGTATTGTGCCTTATTATCGCATATCCCATTTCGTTTATCCTTGCAAAAACAGCAAAAAACAAACGAGGTACGCTTTTGATGATTGTAATGCTTCCGATGTGGATGAACTTTCTTTTAAGAACCTACGCTTGGATGACGCTTTTGGGAAACAACGGACTTATCAATCAGTTTTTCGGATTGTTCGGCTTAGGCCCGTTTAAAATGCTCAATACGCAGGGTGCGGTTGTTCTCGGAATGGTGTATAACTACCTTCCGTATATGATTCTTCCGCTTTATTCGGTAATGGTTAAAATTGATATGTCGCTTTTGGAGGCTGCCGCAGACCTCGGCTGTAACAGTGTAAAGACGGCGGCAAAGGTGATTGTACCGCTCAGCGTACCGGGAATTATGTCGGGAATTACAATGGTTTTCGTTCCGGCTATCAGTACGTTCATTATTTCAAGAATGCTCGGCGGCGGCGGTAATCTTCTTATAGGTGACCTTATCGAGATGCAGTTTCTCGGAACTTCATATAACCCGAACCTCGGAGCAGGTATCTCTCTTGTGCTTATGGTTATCATTCTGCTGATAATGACAATTATGAATCAGTTTGATGTGGATGATGACAAGGTGTTAATGTAGGGAGGTGCCGTATATGAAAAAATTATCGAAAATATATATGGCGCTTGTAATGCTGTTTCTGTATCTGCCGATTTTCGTGCTTATAGTCTTTTCGTTTAACGAAACAAAGAGCCGTTCGGTGTTTTCCGGCTTTACATTCGACTGGTATATAAAGCTTTTCGGAAACAAGCTTATTTTAACGTCGCTTTGGAACACGCTTATGGTTTCCGTCAGTGCGGCAATAATTGCAACCATACTCGGAACGGCGGCGGCAATAGGAATTAACGCAATGAGAAAGCCGGCAAAGGCGGCAATTTTGAACATTACGAACATACCCATTATCAATCCCGAAATTGTAACGGGTGTTTCTCTTATGCTTCTGTTCGTTTTCTTTGCCGCAAAGATGAATTTTGAGTTCGGCTTCGGCACGCTTTTAATTGCGCATATAACGTTTAATGTGCCGTATGTAATACTAAATGTCATGCCGAAATTCAGACAGATGAATCCTCACCTTTACGAGGCGGCGCAGGATCTCGGCTGTTCACCCGTAAAAGCGTTTTTCAAGGTTGTGCTTCCGGAAATTCTTCCGGGAGTTGTTTCGGGATTTTTGATGTCGTTTACATTTTCGCTCGATGACTTTATAATAAGTTATTTTACAAGCGGAGCAACGAGTCAAACTCTGCCGATTACAATCTATTCTATGACAAGACGAAAAGTCAGCCCCGAAATAAATGCGCTTTCAACGATTATATTCGTTATTGTCGTTGTAGTTTTGATAACGAAAAACGTTGTTGAAAACAAAGCGATGAAAAAAGAGGGGGTGCGCAAATGAAAAAGCTATTGATTTTACTTTCTCTGCTTCTTCTTTGTACGTCATGCTCATATGACGATGGTGAAGACGATACGCAGGCGCAAACTCTGACCGTTGCCGATGAAAACTATTATAAACAGCTTGACGGCAAAAATATATCAATAAACGTTTACAATTGGGGTGAGTACATCTCCGACGGCAGCGATGAAGGTACGCTCGATGTCAATGCCGAATTTACCGCACTTACCGGTATTAAGGTAAACTATTCAACATATGCGACAAACGAGGAGCTTTACGCAAAGCTGAAAGGAAATTCCTCATCCTATGATATTATCATTCCGTCCGACTATATGATTTCGAGAATGATTGAGGAAGATATGCTCGAAAAACTCGACTTTAACAATATCCCGAACTTTAAGTATATCACAAACTCGTTTGTAAATCCGTCATATGACCCGAAAAATGAGTATTCCGTGCCGTATACTTGGGGTACTGTCGGTATTATTTACGATAAAACTGCTATTGACGGTGAAAATATTGACTGGGATATTTTGTGGAACGAGGAGTATAAAGATCAGATACTTATGTTTGACAATCCCCGTGACGCTCTTGCCATTGCGGCACTTAGGCTCGGATATTCGATGAACAGCGAAAATCTTGACGAAATAGCCGACGAAGCGGAGCTTTTGGGCAAACAAAAAGAGCTTGTTCAAGCGTATGTTATGGACGAGATATTCGATAAAATGGGTGCGGGCGAGGCAGTTCTTGCACCGTATTATGCAGGTGACGGAGTAACGCTGATGGACGAGTACGACCATATAGGCTTTACAATCCCCAAAAGCGGTACAAACCTTTTCTTTGACGCAATGTGTATTCCCAAAAATGCACGCAACAAACAGGCGGCGGAGATGTATATTAACTTTATGTGCGAGCCGGATATTGCATATGCAACAACGGAGTATATAGGATATTCAACACCGAACAGCGCCGCATACGATATGCTCGATGACGAGGTTAAGGAGGACGGAATTTCGTATCTTGACGATGATTATCTGTCACAGCATACAGAAACGTTTATAAATCTGTCAAACGAAGCAAATAAATTTATGCAGGATAAGTGGACGGAGATGAAGTCGAAAAACGATGACCGCTCAAATCCGTGGATTGTACCGATATTTATGCTGCTTTGCGTTCTGACGTCAATCGGAATTATTATAGCAAGATATTTTAAACGCAAAAAGGATATTTTCTAAAAATGACTGTATTTTGTCGCTATATACAGCGTCAAACGCAAATAAGGGAATGTTAAAAAACTATCCCCTTTGAAAAAAATTAAGGCTGTTTAAAAAGTCAATCGGCTTTTTAAACAGTCTCTTTTAATATATTTTTTTATTAAAAAGTCTTGAAAACCGATATTTTTTATGATACAATATACAGTGAAAACGGGAAAGGGATGATGTAACATGACTTATTTACCAAATGAGAAAAGATATGACAATATGATATACAGCCGATGCGGAGAAAGCGGTTTAAAGCTTCCGGCGGTATCACTCGGACTTTGGCATAATTTCGGATCGAACGCCAATTTCGACAATATGTGCAAGATGTGTTTTACCGCATTCGATTTGGGAATAACTCATTTTGATATAGCTAACAACTATGGTCCGTATGCAGGCAGCGCTGAGGAGAATTTCGGCAGAATTTTGGAAAAGCATTTAAAGCCGTATCGTGATGAGCTTGTAATAAGCACAAAAGCAGGGTATTATATGTGGCCCGGTCCTTACGGCGATTTCGGAAGCAGAAAGTACTTGACATCAAGCCTTGACCAAAGTCTGAAACGTTTAAAGCTCGATTATGTCGATATTTTCTATCATCACAGACCCGACCCCGAAACACCGCTTTACGAAACAATGTGGGCGCTTGACTCTATTGTCAAAAGCGGTAAGGCGCTGTATGTCGGACTTTCAAATTATGACGGTGAAACGATGAAAGAGGCGGCAAAGATTTTAAATGAGCTTCATTGTCCGTTTATAATTAATCAAAACAGATATTCAATTTTCGACAGAACGGTTGAGGAAAACGGAATTTTAGACGCCGCACAAAGCGAGAAAAAGGGTATGATTATTTTTTCACCGCTTGCACAGGGACTCTTAACCGACAGATATTTAAACGGTATCCCCGAGGACAGCAGAATTAAATCGGACGGCAGATTTTTGACTGAAAAGTCGATAAATGATGATTCACTCCGCAAAATTTCGGCTCTTAACGGGATTGCGAAAAAAAGAGGTCAGTCACTTGCACAAATGGCTCTTGCATGGGTTTACAATTCGAGGGCGGTTACAAGTGTACTAATCGGTGCATCAAAGGCGGAGCAGATTGCCGAAAATGTTAAAATGCTCGATAATACAAGCTTTACCGATGATGAGCTTAAAATGATTGACAGCTGCATTAAATAATGAAATAATTATGCAATAAGCAATCGGATTTATTGTGTTGCGTGCGGAAAATACAAAATTAAACAGCTGTTTGAAATTGACTGCTATATTAAATAATGCGGTGATTATGCAATAAGCAATCGGATTTATTGTGTTGCGAAAAATATGAAATAAAACGGCTGTTTAAAGTCAATTTCAAACAGCCGTTTTATTTACTGCATTTTATTCAAATTAAGCGCATTATTCATTATTCCCGAATGCGCATGGCATATAGCCGCCGCAAGTCCGTCCGCAACATCATCCGGCTTCGGAACGGCGTTTAATCCGAGAAGCATTTTAACCATTTGCTGAATTTGTGCCTTATCAGCACGCCCGTATCCGGTGACAGCCTGCTTAATTTGAAGCGGTGTATATTCATACAAATTTACGTTCTTATTAACAATAGCCGTAATTATAGCGCCGCGCGCCTGTGCAACATGGATTGCCGTTTTTTGATTTGAGTTAAAAAACAACTCCTCAATCGCCGCCGCATCGGGTTTGTATTTGTCGATATAATCTCCGATTTCCCTGTATATTTTCTGAAGTCTGAGCGGAGTGGGCGTTTTTGAATCGGTTGTTATCGCACCGTAAGCAAGCGTTCTGAATTTGTTTCCCACATATTCCACAACCCCAACACCGACTATTGCGTATCCGGGGTCAATTCCGAGTATTATCATTAAATCTGTCTCCTTTTTTGTCATTTACATATATGCCGAAGTTATAAATCATTCATAATATACACTTTATTATGCATAATATACAAAAATCAATGAATAAAAATTAATTTATATTAAAATCAACAAAATTGCAAATTACCTCTTGATTTTCTCATAGAAATAGTATATAATATTTTTAACAAAATTTCAAGAGGAATTTTTAAATTTTGGGAGGTTTTTTAAATGGCAAAGGAAAAAGTTGTTTTAGCATACTCGGGAGGTCTTGATACATCAATCATTATTCCGTGGCTTATTGAAAACTACGGCTATGAGGTTATAGCTGTCTGCGGTGATGTCGGTCAGGGCAAGGAAACGGAAGGTCTTGAAGAAAGAGCAAAGGCGTCGGGTGCGTCAAAGCTTTACATAGCTGACCTTACAGACGAGTACGTTAAGGATTATATATATCCGACAGTTAAGTCGGGCGCACTTTATGAGGATAAATATCTCCTCGGTACATCTCACGCAAGACCGATTATAGCTAAAAAGCTTGTCGAAATTGCAAAAAAAGAGGGTGCAACGGCAATCTGTCACGGTGCAACGGGCAAGGGTAACGACCAGGTGCGTTTCGAGCTTGCTATTAAGGCGCTCGCTCCCGAGCTTAAGATTATTGCTCCGTGGAGAATTTGGGATATTAAGTCACGTGAGGACGCTGTTGATTATGCACAAAAGCATAATATCCAAATCCCTGTAACGAAAAAAGACCTTTATTCGCGCGACAGAAATATTTGGCATATCAGCCATGAGGGAATGGACCTTGAAGATCCGGCAAACGAGCCGCAGCTTGACAGTCTTCTTAAGCTTTCCGTATCTCCGGAAAAAGCTCCGGATAAGCCTACATATGTCACAATTTCTTTTGAAAAGGGCGAGGCTGTCGCTGTTGACGGCGAAAAACTTACTCCAAAGCAGGTTGTTGAAAAGCTCAATAAGCTCGGCGGCGAAAACGGAGTAGGTATTGCCGATATAGTAGAGGACAGACTTGTCGGAATGAAGTCAAGAGGCGTTTATGAAACTCCGGGCGGTACAATCCTTTATGCCGCAATACGTGAGCTTGAATATCTTTGCCTTGACCGTGATACTCAAAGCTTTAAAAGACAGGCAGCAATCAAGTTCTCAGAGCTTGTTTATGACGGAAAATGGTTTACACCGCTGCGTGAAGCACTTTCGGCTATGTTCGATTCTATGACCGAAACGGTAACGGGTGAGGTTAAGCTTAAGCTTTACAAGGGCAATGTTACACCGGCAGGCGCAACAAGTCCGTATTCGCTTTACAATGAGGATATTGCAAGCTTCGGTGACAGTCATGAGCTTTATTCGCACAAGGATGCAGAAGGATTTATCAATCTTTTCGGACTTCCGCTTAAGGTTCGTGCAATGATGAAGGCAAAAAACGAGAAATAATATCAATACAAACTGAACAATTAAAATACATTTTCGGTACGGTCGTCTGATATCGTACCGAAAATTTGCGTATGGAAAGGATTTGTTTTATGGGAAAGCTGTGGGGAGGAAGATTTCAAAAAAATACCGATAAGGCCGTTGATGATTTTAACTCATCTATCAGATTTGACGCAAGAATGTACAAGCAGGATATAAAAGGGAGTATAGCTCATGCGCAAATGCTCGGCAAGCAGGGTATTATCCCGAAGGACGATTCGGAAAAAATAGTAGAGGGCTTAAATTGTATATTGTCGGATATTGAGGACGGCAAGGTTGAGTTTGAGATAGATGCCGAAGATATTCATATGAACATCGAAAAGCTTCTTACCGAAAGAATAGGCGATGCAGGCAAAAGACTGCACACCGGAAGAAGCCGAAACGATCAGGTTGCGCTTGATATAAGAATGTATCTTATGGATGAAATTGATGAGATTTCAAAGCTTTTGCATTCGCTGAGGAGCGCTCTTACAGCTGCTGCGAAAAATCATACAGACACAATAATGCCCGGCTATACACATCTTCAAAAGGCACAGCCTATCACGTTTGCGCATCATGTTATGGCATATTATGAAATGTTTACACGTGACAGCGCACGACTTTCCGACTGCAAAAAAAGAACGAATGTTATGCCGCTCGGCAGCGGTGCTCTCGCAGGGACGACTTATCCGCTCGACAGAGAATATGTTGCCGAAAAGCTTGGCTTTGACGCAGTTACAATGAACTCTCTCGACGGTGTTTCCGACAGGGATTTTTGCATTGAGCTTGCCTCGTGCATATCTATTATAATGATGCATTTGAGCCGTTTTTGCGAGGAGCTTATCTTGTGGTCGTCCGACGAATTTAAATTTGTTGAAATGGACGATGCATATTCAACGGGCAGCTCCATTATGCCGCAGAAAAAAAATCCCGATGTTGCCGAGCTTATAAGAGGTAAAACGGGCAGAGTTTACGGAAATCTCACAACGCTTCTTACAATGATGAAGGGTATACCGCTTGCATATAATAAGGATATGCAGGAGGATAAAGAGGCAATTTTCGACTCGGTTGACACGGCAAAGCTTTGTCTTAGCGTGTTTGAGAAGATGTTTACTACAATGAAAATAAACAAGTCTGTTATGAGAAAAGGCGCAAACGGCGGCTTTACAAACGCAACCGACCTTGCCGATTATCTTGTAAAACATGGCATGCCGTTTCGTGACTCTCATGCCGTTGTTGGCAGAATTGTGTATTATTGCATAGAAAAAGGCTGTGCAATAGATGAGCTTTCGCTTGATGAACTCAAAGGCTTCAGTGAGCTTATTGCATCTGATGTATATGATGCTGTCAGCATGGAAACGTGTGTAAACGGCAGACAGCTTATAGGCGGACCGGCAAAAGAAACGGTTTTAAAGGCGATTGAAAAGGCTGAAAACGAATTAAATTGCTGAAAAGCGTTTAAAAATAAGTAAGTCATATGCGGCGCTGTTCGGCGCTGAATATCCTATATACTCTGTTGTTGCATAACCATATATAGTTTAATAACGTAAAACAGCGGCTTAAAAACAGCCGCTGTTTTTTCACAAATTCGGTTTATTTGCGAAGTGCATTTTTCATTTCCTTTACGTATTCACCGACGTATTTCGGCGCATTACTGCCGTACTTTTCAATTATTTTCACAATTGCGCTGCCGACTATTACACCGTCGGAAATATCAGCCATATTTTTAGCCTGTTCGGGTGTTGAAATGCCAAAACCGATTGCACATGGGGTATCGGTGCTTTCCCTTACTTTTGAAACGAGTGAATTTAAATCGGTTGTTATCTTGCTTCTTTCTCCCGTAACTCCGAGACTTGACACGATATATATAAAGCCCTTTGCCTCCTTTGCAATCATTCCCACTCTGTCGTCGGACGTCGGTGCAATAAGCGATATTAAATCAACTCCGTATTTCTCACATTCATTCAAAAACTCTCCCTTTTCTTCAAACGGAACGTCGGGGAGTATTAAGCCGTCAATTCCTATTTCATTGCATTTTTTCATAAATCTCTCCGCACCGTATGAGAAAACCACGTTTGCGTATGTCATAAAAACAAGCGGAATTGATACGGTTTCTCTGATTTTTTTCACTGCATCAAAAATTTTATCCGTTGTAACTCCGCCCTTAAGCGCTCGTATGTTTGCGCCTTGGATAACAGGTCCCTCAGCTGTGGGGTCGGAAAACGGTATTCCGAGCTCTATTAAATCCGCACCGTTGTCGGCTGCCGCACAAACCGACTCTATTGTTGTTTGTAAGTCTGGGTCGCCGCAGGTTATGAATGCTATAAATGCTTTTTTATTTTCAAACGCCTGTTTTATTTTACTCATAAATATTCTCTCCTCTGTATCTTGCAATTTGTGCGCAGTCCTTGTCGCCGCGTCCGGAAACTGTTATAATCATAATTTTATCCTTGCTCATCTTAGGCGCCGCTTTCATTGCGTATGCTATTGCGTGTGCCGATTCTATGGCAGGAATAATTCCTTCCGTTTTTGAAAGATATTCAAAGGCACAAACAGCCTCCTCATCCGTAACGGGAACATATTTTGCTCTGCCCGTATCGGCAAGATTTGCGTGCTCCGGTCCTACTCCCGGGTAATCAAGTCCTGCCGAAATAGAATAAACAGGAGCTATTTGTCCGTATTCATCCTGGCAAAAATACGATTTCATACCGTGAAAAATGCCGAGCTTTCCTGTATTTACCGTTGCCGCCGTTTCAAAAGTGTCAATACCTCTGCCTGCCGCTTCGCATCCTTTCAGTGCGACCGAATTATCGTTTATATAGTGATAAAAACTGCCGATTGCATTTGAGCCGCCGCCTACACATGCAACAACCGCATCGGGTAGTCTGCCCTCCGCCTTTAAGATCTGCTCTCTTGATTCTCTTGAAATAACCGCCTGAAAATCACGAACAATAGTGGGGAACGGGTGCGGGCCCATAACCGAGCCAAGACAGTAATGCGTGTCGTCAATCCTTTTTGTCCACTCACGCATTGCCTCCGAAACAGCGTCCTTAAGCGTCGCCGTACCGCTTTTAACAGGTACTACATCAGCACCCAAAAGCTTCATTCTGTAAACATTGAGCGCCTGACGCTTTGTATCCTCCTCACCCATAAATATAACACATTCCATGTTAAAAAGCGCCGCCGCCGTTGCTGTTGCGACTCCGTGCTGACCTGCTCCGGTTTCGGCAATAAGTCTTTTTTTACCCATTTTTTCAGCGAGCAATGCCTGACCCAATACATTGTTTATTTTATGCGACCCGGTATGGTTTAAATCCTCACGCTTAAGATAAATTTTCGCACCGCCCAAATCCTTCGTCATTTTTTCGGCATAATAAAGCCTCGACGGTCTGCCGGCGTACTCGTTTAAAAGCGATGTAAGCTCCCGGGAAAATTCAGCGTCGTTTTTATAAAATTCGTAAGCATTTTCAAGCTCTTTTACGGCATTCATCAGCGTTTCGGGTATGTACTGTCCTCCGTGAATACCAAATCTGCCCTTTAAATCAGTCATTATATTTTCCTCCGTTTCTTGCGGCACAGACAAATGCCGCCATTTTATCCGCATCCTTTGCGCCGTTTGTTTCAAGAGATGAGCTTGCGTCAACGGCATAAGGCTTATATTTTTTTATAATATCACCGACATTTTTATCCGTCAGCCCTCCGGCGAGGAAATAATCACGGTTGATGTTTTCTATTAATTCATGATTAAATGATTTACCGGTACCTCCGCCCGAATCGAGCATTATATAGCTTGCGGCGGATTTTTTTGCATTTGAAATGCAAGCTGTGTTTTTAATGTTAAAAGCCTTTATTGTAGGTGCATTTATTTTTCCTATATACGTATTATCCTCGTTTCCGTGCAGCTGAGCAATATCAATTATTTTCTCGTTTATGAGATAATTTATGTTTTCGTACGGCTCATCGCAAAAAACTCCGACAACGCTTATACGCTTATCAAGCAAACTTTTAAGCTCCGACGCTTTTTCGGCATTTATATATCTTTTGCTGGTTTTGCAAAATACAAATCCAATATAATCGGGGAGCAGGGAGTTTGCGGAAATTATATCCTCAGCTCTCGAAAGTCCGCACAGTTTAATTTTTGTCATTATAATTTCCTTCCTTTAAAAATCTTAACGTTTCCGATATATTATCGGATTTCATAAGCGTTTCACCGATAAGCACGGCGTCCGCACCGATTTTTGAAAGCGTTTCGATATCGTGTCTGCTGCGAATACCGCTTTCCGAAACGAAAAGAATATCGGACGGAACAAGCGAACGCAGTCTTTTGCTGTTATCTGTACAAACGGTAAAATCCTTTAAATTTCTGTTGTTTACGCCAATTATCCTTGCGCCGGCATTTAATGCCGTTTTTATTTCGTCCTCATCATGAGCCTCTACAAGTGCGGAAATGCCGAGTGTATCGCATATTTTTATATACTCGCTTATTTTTCTTTCGCTTAAAATGGAGCATATAAGAAGTACAGCCTTGGCACCGAGAAGCTTTGCCTCGTATATCATGAACTCATCGACAATGAAATCCTTTCGCAAAGTCGGAATTGAAACATTTTCGGAAATTTCCTTTAAATATTCATCCTTTCCCAAAAACTTTGTCGGTTCGGTCAAAACCGAAATGCAGTCTGCTCCTGCCGCTTCATATTCCTTTGCAATTTTAAGATACGGAAAATCGTTTGATATAATTCCCTTTGACGGCGACGCCTTTTTACATTCGCATATAAACGACATTCCGTCACCCGTAAGCGCACGCTCAAATTCAAAATTGCCTTTTGCCATACCGAGAGCTGCTGATTTTATTCTTTCTGCATCGGATTTCTTTTCTAAAACTCTTTCTTTGGCGCTTTGAGTCAATACATCGAGTATCGTCATTTTGCTTTTCTCCTTATTGATTATTTGAGGCTTTTATAAATTTTGAAAGCGTTTGATATGCCGCACCCGAATCTATCAGCTCACCGGCAAGAGTGACACCGTCTGCGATTGTTTCGGATTTTCCGCAAATATAAAGAGATGCGGCGGCATTGAGTATAACAGCATTTCGCTTATGACTTTTTTCGCCTTTTAGAATACTTGTTGTAATTTCAGCATTTTTTTGCGGTGTTCCGCCGAGAAGGTCACTTTTTTCACAGCGTTCAAATCCAAAATCCTCCGGACAAATTGTGTAGTTTTTCATCCAGCCGTCTTTAAATTCACAAATCGTTGTCGGTGCGCAAAGCGATATTTCATCAAGCTTATCCTGACCGTATACAACCATACCTCGTCTGACACCGAGATTCATCAAAACCTGCGCAAGCGGAACAGCAAGATATTCATCATACACACCGAGCAGCTGCATTTTCGGCATACCCGGATTTGTAAGCGGACCCAATATATTAAATACCGTTCTGAAGCCAAGTTCTTTGCGAATCGGGCCAACATATTTCATTGATGTGTGATACTTCTGTGCGAAGAAAAAGCACATTCCGACCTCATCTAAAAGCTGTATGCATTTTTCGGGAGGCTGATTTATATTTACGCCGAGCGCCTCAAGACAGTCTGCCGTTCCGCAAAGAGATGACGCTGCACGATTGCCGTGCTTTGCAACCTTTACTCCGCCTGCCGCCGCAACAAAAGCAGCAGTCGTTGAAATATTGAAGCTGTGCGCTCCGTCACCGCCCGTACCGACAATATCAAAAACCTCCGCATCGGTATTTACTTTTGTTGCGTGTTCACGCATTGCGGCGGCACAGCCGGAAATTTCGTCCGTTGTTTCAGCCTTTGCACTCTTTGTAGACAAAGCCGATAAAAATGCGGCGTTTTGAGTCGGTGTTGTTTCACCGTTCATTATTTCATTCATCACTTCATACGCTTCATTATATGTCAGATCGTTTTTATTTACTATTTTAACAATTGCTTCTTTAATCATCATTTTTCACTCCCAAAAAATTCTTTAAAATTTGTTTTCCGCATGGCGTCATAATTGATTCCGGGTGGAATTGAACACCGTAAATCGGATATTTCTTATGTTCAACCGCCATAATTTCTCCGTCATCGGCTCTGGCGGTTATTTTTAAGCTGTCTGTGTTTTCGGCACAAAGAGAATGGTATCTCGCTGTCAGAATTTTTTTATCCATCCCCTTGAAAAGCACACTGTCCGTATCTACTGTCGTAAGTGATTGTTTTCCGTGCATAAGCTGTTTTGCATATGTAATTTTTGCACCGTATGCAAGACAAATTGCCTGATGACCCAAACAAACGCCGAGAGTCGGGATTTGTTTTGATACAGTCTTTACAAGCTCCGTTATAATTCCCGCATTTTCGGGGCGTCCCGGTCCGGGTGAAATGATTATCTTTTCGGGATTTAATTTTTTTATTTCGTCCGTCGTCATTTCATCGTTTCTTATAACTTTAATATCGGGGTTTATTTCACCGACAAGCTGATACAGATTATAAGAAAAGCTGTCGTAATTATCAATTAAAAGTATCATAAGTCCGCCTCCTCAGAAGCCTTAAGCGCATTTATAACCGCCTGAGCTTTGTTAATGCATTCGGTATATTCTTTTTCGGGTACAGAGTCGTAAACAATCCCGGCGCCCGAACGAACAAATACCTTGCCGTTTTTCTTGTATGCAATTCTTATGGCAATACACGTATCAAGATTTCCTGTGAAGTCAATGTATCCGATTGCTCCGCCGTAAATTCCTCGTTTGTTGTTTTCAAGCTCTGAAATAAGCTGACACGCTCTTATTTTCGGTGCGCCCGACAAAGTTCCGGCAGGGAGTACAGCTCCTATGGCGTCGAGTGCGTCAAATTTTTCATCTATCTCGCCGCGCACTGTTGAGCCGATATGCATAACGTGAGAAAATCGCTCTATACTGTGCAGCTTTTCAACTTTAACCGTTCCGAAACGGCTGATTTTTCCCAAATCGTTTCTTCCCAAATCAACAAGCATATTGTGCTCGGCAAGCTCCTTTTCATCACTGAGCAAGTCTGTTTCAAGCTGTTTATCTTCATCTTCCGTTTTCCCTCTCGGTCTTGTACCGGCAAGGGGAAATGTATGAAGAACACCGTTCTCCATTTTAACAAGTGTTTCAGGCGATGCACCGGCAACTTCAACGTCCGTTCCCGAAAAGTAAAACATATACGGCGACGGATTAATTGTTCGCAGCGTTCTGTATGTATTTAAAAGACTGCCCTCAAATGGTGCAGAAAGTCTGTTTGACAGTACTATTTGAAATATGTCTCCCTCTTTTATGTAACGTTTTGCGCTCGTTACCATGCTGCAATATTCATCCTTTGAAAACAGCGGAGTGACATCTCCCGTTAAATGACCGCTTTCATCGGAACTTTTTTTGCCGTTTTTTATGAGATGAATAATCCTTTCTATTTCAAGCACAGCCTTATTATAGCCTGCTTTGCCCTCTTTTAAATCCATGCTACAGATAATAATTATTTTCTGTCTGTAATTGTCAAAGGCAATAACTTTATCAAAAAGCATTAAGTCAACGTCTTTAAAATTCTCGGTATCGGTTACATCCGATTTTACGCTCGGCTCGCTGTAATTTAAATAGTCGTATGAAAAATATCCTACAAGTCCGCCCGTAAAAGAGGGGAGGGAGTCAAGCTTCGGACTTTTGTACTTCGATAAAAGCTGTCTTATTTTTTCTGTCGGATTATCAGTTTTAAATTCAATATCACCTATTTTCATTATTCCGTCACGGCACGTTATTTCAAGCTTCGGGTCAAATCCCAAAAAAGTGTACCGACCCCATTTTTCGTCCTGTGTAACGGATTCAAGTATGTAGCAGTGGTTTGATACGTTTTTGAGTATCCGCAAAAGCTCGATAGGTGTGCAGGTGTCGGATAGAATTTCACTTTTTATCGGCAAAATATCGTATTTGCCGCATGAAGCGATTTCCGATGCTCTTTCGTAGCTGGGTAAACATTTCATTTTTAAAACCTCCCGTACTGCCGAGCAACAAAAAACGCCCTCGACAGAAAAATAAAATCTGTCAAGGACGAATAATATCCGCGGTGCCACCTTGATTCACAGCATGATCTGTGCGCTTAGCAGAGTACCAACATACTCCCGACTTCTTACGCGAGTCTTACGTCTATGCATTTGACATAGCCCTTAGCAGCCCATATTACTCAAGGAATTTTTGCGGAACTCACACCATAATCCGCTCGCTCTTAAAAACCCGACTTGACTTTTTTCTGCCTCAACGGTTTGAATAATTATTTAATTTTTATTCATTATAGCACCGTTCATTGTATTTGTCAACACTTTTTTAATAAAAAAATATATTCATTTTGTGAGAAAAAATAGTAATTGTTATTTCATTATTTTATTATTTTATTATTTTATCGGCGAAGAAAGATTATTGCTTTATATGTGAGTTTTCTTACTTTTAATTGTTACGATTCTTTCAATCAATTTCAATTTTAAAACAAGTTACTTTATTCTTTTGTTGGTAAAGAAAGATTATCGCAGCATGTGTGATTTTTATCGCTTTTAATTGTTACGATTCTTTCAATCAATTTCAATTTTATAACAAGTTACTTTTATTCTATTATCGGCTAAGATTGATTATTGCATCATGTGTTATTTTTATCACTTTTAATTGTTACGATTCTTTCGTACTTTTGCAAACAAAAGTACCAAAATTTCCGGGGTTCGGAATTCCCCGGACCCTAAAACCGCTCGGGG
>CAKSPW010000038.1 GCA_934486495.1 uncultured Clostridia bacterium | reverse complement strand
TAACACCGGTAATGGATGGCGTTATTTCTGCGGGCAAATGGGATAATTGCCATGTTATAACCGAGGACAGCAGCAGATTCTCGAAATGGAACGGAGTTTCCGACCTCTCATTTAAAGTTTACAGAAAATGGGACTATGACAATCTTTATATGGCGGTAGATGTTACCGACGATGTATTCTGTCAACCGTATACGGGTACAGACGTGTGGCAGGGAGATAACGTTCAGATTGCTTTGGACACGGCAAGAAAAGACGGAGTAGGTATATCAAATGCGGATTATTTCGAGCTGGGACTTTCAAGGAACGATAGAAACGAGCTTATGACGTATGTATGGCTTGCAGACCTTGTTGTCAAAAAAGACAGACCGATAGCTGCTTATACCGGAGCGGTTAACCGCACCGAGGACGGACATACAATTTATGAGATTGCAATTCCGTGGGGATTCTTAATAGAAACGGGAATAGTCAACGAAAATGATTGTGTCGGATTTTCGGTGGCAGTAAACGATAATGACGGCAACGGCAGAAAAGGCTATCTTATGTATATGCGCGGTATTGCCGATAAAAAAGATGCCAACAGCTTTGAGGATATGGTTCTTGTTAAAAAGAAGTAAGCAATGATAAAGGATGCGGTATGGTATAATAAAGCTGTACCGCATCTTTGAAAGAGGAGGAAAGGTTTTGAAAAAGACTTTATTCAGCATTTTTTTTGCTGTTGCGGTTATTTTCGGAGTTTCTGCGTATGCCGAGGAGCTGACGGTTTTATCGGGTAATACGTTTGTTCGGGGCGATTATACGGCATACGGCAACAATAACGAAAAAGTTACTGCTTTAAATACCGGCGCAAGCTATTTGTGGACAAGCGATTCCGATGCTGATATTAAAACAAATGATAACGGTGCGGGTAAAATGACCGATGGTAATGTATTAAATCATTCGGGCGGCTATGTTTCGCACAGTTCATGGGGAACGGGGACTCCGTCAAGCGCAGTGTTTGACTTAAAAGACGTTTATACGGTTAATCGTGTGGATGTGTGGTCGTCGTCAACGAGATATCAGCAAATGGGCGAGATTTGCATTTCGGTAAGCGAAGACGGCGAAAATTATACGCAGGTCGGCGTTTGGCAGGCGCATATTCCCGATAAAGAGATAATAGAACAGGATGAGCATAAGCAGGGCAACAGCCATACGGTATGCGACTTTCGTGATGTAAGTGCGAGATATATAAAAGTCAGCGGTCAAAAAGCGGATATTTCATCGGATAAACCGACAATTGAAATTATGTAAAAAGCATTTGTCAGAAAAATAAAAAAAACAAAATCGGCATTCAGTGTCGGTTTTGTTTTTTTATTGCGGAATGTGTATATGATATAAAATCTCATCAAACGGCAGTCAAAATAAATTGTTGTGCAAATGGTAGAAAGTGGTTATAAATAATTGAATATTTGCTTTTTTTGTGTTATATTAAAAGAATAAAGAGATAAAATACGAGCCTTAAAAAAGGAAGCTTTTAGCGCTTGAACAAATGAATTACGTAAAGAAAATCGGATAAAACCGAGGTTTTTTGCCTGTCAGGTACAAAATTTCAATGTTGGTTCTTATTTTTCCGCTTGCAAATATTTTTGTGCAATGGTAAAATATTATTAAATAAAGCAGCGGGAAAGAGGTGACATATCCGAATGAGTCGAATTGAAATTATTAATAATCCGACTGCATTTTTTGCAGACAGAAATAAGTTTGCGACAGAGTGCAAATTTATGCTTGACGGTACGGGGAAACGGGAAAGGAATAAACCATGAAAAAAAGAAAAGTGATAAATGCGGCGGTATTGATTTTATTAATAACAATGATACCGATATTTGCATCAGCTCAAGGGAATGTGGTGTTTTCGGGAACTGTGACAAATCCGTCCGTAAAGTGGGTTACAACCATGACAATTAAATCAAAATCCGATAAATTGTCGCCGAAGTTTGACGATATAGGCTGGATAAACCAGGTGATGGTAAGCGATGACGGAACTTATACCGTAAAGGTACCGCTATCGCAATTTAACGGAGAGTATGAGCTGATGTCAAATCAAATACTGAAACAAAGCTTGTATGTGGCACAAAACAATGGGTCGGACAGCAATAACGGCAGTAAAGATGCCCCGTTTAAAACACTTTCAAAGGCGCTTGAGGCGGCGGAAAACGGATGCACAATCGTTCTTTGCGATATGGTTACCATACCTAAAAACACACAACTCAAATGTGATAAGTCGAATATTATTATCACCGGCATGGGGGAGGGTGAAAACGGTATAAGCGGAGGCTTGGACCTTACATCAACGGTTGGACTGCATATTAAATTCCCGGCAACGCTTGAGAATATGACAATCAAAACAATTAAAGCCGAAAGCGCATCGGGAAATGCCAATAAAATTTTTGCGTGCGGCAATAAGCTAATATTCGGTGAAGGTCTTACGATGAGTAACCCGATTGATGTTTTTGGCGGAAACTCAATAAACAATGATGCTGATAACACGGATATAGCTATAAAGAGCGGAAGCTACCGGAGAATATACGGCGGAGGCGAGCAGTCACCCGTAACGGGAGATACACATATCACAGTTTACGGAATGAATTACGGGTGTTCGGCAAATGATGATTCGAAGGATTATTATGACAGCAGAATCTTTGGCGGAGGTAAGAACAGCGGCGCCGATGTCAAAGGTAATACGTACATTGATTTTAAAGGCGGAACGGCTGCATATCTTGCAGGCGGCGGAAGCGCGGCTAATGTTCGAGGCAATACATACATTAATATATCTGACGGACGTGTGATGAATGTTTACGGTGCAACGGCAGATAAAAAGACAGTGCACAATGCCGATACATATATTTCAATGACCGGAGGAACGGCAGAGTCTTTGTTCGGAGGCGCACTAAGCTGTAATATGAACGGAAATGCACATATAAGTGTTACGGGCGGTGAGGTTCTCAGAAGAATTTACGGAGGCTGCTATAACAATTGGGAAGGTTCATGGGAAAGTTCGTATCATGTTTTCGGAAGTACGGCGGTTGTAATCGGTGCAAATGCAAAGATTGCAACAGGCGGCGATTTAAGCTGGGCTAACAAGCTAAATTCCGGTATATTTGCGGGTAGCCGCATGATGTCGAATTCAGACGGGGAAAAGTCGGTGATTATATTTAATGATGCGGCTTTTGACACAATCGGAACAAAGCTTGCAGAGCAAAGCGAAGGTTATAAATCTGTGTTTTTATCACATCATGATTATCTTGTGAAATCGGCATTGGGCGGTATATGCGAGATGATAAGCGAAAATAAAATCAGAATCAAACCCGATGACGGAAAAAAAGCAATAGTAAACGGAACAGCTTTCTTTGGCGGAGAGTATACTCTCAACACAGATGAAACGGAAATTAATTATGAAAACGGATATACGGTTGCAAATGCCGCTGTGGCAGAAAAAGACGGGGAAACAGTCGTTAATGCAAAGCTTTCAATAGGCGGCGCAGATGTTGTTACCGGAAAAGAAAAGCTGATTGCGGCAATTTATAATGAGGATAATGCGCTGCATGAGATAAGTATGGCAAAAATAACCGGCAGCGGAGATTACAAGTTTGAATTTAAAAAAAATGACGGATACGGAGCATACACGGTCAGGCTTTATGTGTGGAATACAGAGCAGCTAAAGCCTTTGGCTGCAGCTTACGTTCTTAATTTTAGCAAGTAAATGTCAAATTAAAGGAAAGGATGATTATTTTGAAAAAAGTTTACAGAGTTGTTGCAGCAATGGCTGCATTTGCGATTTTAGGCGCAGGTTGTTCGAACGAATCAACGGTTAATAACAATACGACAGAGTATGTGGCAGATGAAAATCTGAATGCTCCGGGAGAATTTCCGGTGTGCAAGAAGGAAATAACGCTTAAGGTTGGTATACCAAAGGATACTCTCGTTACGGATTATGATACAAATCTATATACAAAGGCAATCGAGGAGAAGATGAACTGCAATATTGAATTTGAGTATCTTCCGTCCTCGGTCGATGAGGCAAAACAGAAGGTTGAGCTGATGATTTCATCCGGCGGAGCAGATTTGCCCGACGTTATAATAAATGTACCGCTCAGCGACAATACTATCTCAAAGTATGCGGCAAACGGATTTATCATTCCGTTGAATGCATATTATGATAATTCATCATATTACATAAAAGATGTAATGGAGAAAGAGCCTGATTTAAAATCGATGATTACAATGTCGGACGGTAACATATATGTCGTTCCGAGGTATCAGAAGATTATGCAAAACGAGTTGGGGTATCGTATGTGGATATATGAGCCGTGGCTTGAAAAACTGAATTTGAAAATGCCGACAACGCTTGACGAATACTATAATGTGCTGAAAGCATTTAAGGAAAACGATCCGAACGGAAACGGTATTGCTGATGAAATACCGCTGCTCGGAGCAACAAACGGCGGAGAATCGTGGTTCCAGGACTTTCTTACGGCAGCATATTTGCCCGTTGACCCGCAAAGCAATTATTTGTATGTTGACGGCGGTAAGATTAAGGCAACATACTATGAGCAGGAATATAAGGAAGCGGTAAAATATATGCACAAGCTGTGTAAGGACGGTCTGCTTTCGCCAACATCGTTTACTTCCGCAGGCGCACAGTCAAGACAGACTATCCAAAATCCCAATTGCGTAATGGTTGGAAGCTTTACAACAATGGCACCGACATATTTGAGCGGTTCCGACGATCGTCAATACGGCTACAAAATCCTGCCTCCGCTTACGAGTGACGGTAACACGGGATATGCGGTATATTCTGCAAGTATTCCGACAAATTCATTCTTTATAACTAAAAATTGTCAGAATCCCGAAGCGGCATTTCGTATGGCGGATATTATGATGAGTGAAGAAATGACAATTTGGTCGCGTTTCGGCAAAAAAGGTACAGATTGGCTTGAGGCAACTCCCGATCAAAAAGGTATGTTTGAGTCAATGGGATACAAAGCAAGAATAAATCCTATTCTTACATGGGGTGCGCCTCAAAACTCGCATTGGCAAAACGCAGCGCCGGGATACAGAAACTATGAGCTTGCATTTTCAACGGTAGCAACCGAGGGTAATATATTCGAAACGGAAATTGCAAATAAACTTCAAAGCTACATCGAAAAGAAACCGAAGGAATATATAACGAAAATTATATATACGGAAGAAGAAACGGGAATAATAAATGAAATTCAGCGTAATATAGATTCTTATCTTGATGATACCGTTACAAGATTTATTATAGGCGACCTTGATATTGACAGCAATTGGGAGTCTTATAGAGAAGAACTGAAGTCAATCGGTATAGATGAAATGTTAAAAACAGTACAGACGGCATACGACAGAATGAAGGATTAGAAATAATGAATACGAACACATTACCCAAAACAAAAAAGAATAAGAGTTTTACGGACAATATAAAAAAATATTGGCAGCTATATGTTTTTCTTATCCTGCCGGTTATTTACATAATAATATTTTCATACGGACCTATGCTTGGTTTGCAAATTGCGTTTAAGGATTTTAATGCGTCGAAGGGTATATTCGGCAGTCAGTGGGTAGGATTGAAATACATAAAGAAATTTGTGAATTCCTATCAGTTCTGGCGTATAATACGAAACACGTTTGTTGTGTCGCTGTATTCGCTGATAGCAAGATTTCCCGTGCCTATCATTCTTGCGATTTGTATCAATGTGATGCGAAATAAGTTCTGTAAAAAGGCTACTCAAATGATTGTATATATGCCTCACTTTATATCGGTTGTTGTTTTGGTAGGTATGCTTAATCAATTTTTCAACCCATATGTAGGCTTGTACGGTAACATATACAAGTTGCTGTTTAACGCAAATGCACCGGATATAATGACAAATCCGTCGTCATTTTTGCATATGTATGTGTGGTCGGGAATTTGGCAGAATGCAGGATGGGATTCGATAATCTATATTGCGGCATTGGCAGCTGTACCGACTGAGTTGCATGAAGCGGCAAAAGTTGACGGAGCATCAAGGTTCAGGCGTGTATTCAGCATTGATATTCCGGCGATAATGCCGACGGTGGTTATTTTGCTTGTATTAAATGTCGGTCAGCTTATGAATCTCGGTTTTGAAAAGATTTTTCTGATGCAAAACAATGTAAACCTAAGACTCAGCGAAGTTATTTCGACTTATGTATATAAAGAGGGTATTTCAGCAAGCGGCGGAAACTACTCATATGCTACGGCGATAGGTCTGTTTAACTCGGTAATAAATTTCGTGCTGGTTGTAGGAGTAAATAAATTGGCATCCAAGCTGGGTGGCAGTACACTTTGGTAATAAGATGGAAAGGGGGAAAAATTTAATGGCAAAACAGCAAATAAAACTGCCGAAGGATGACAGGATATTTTACATTTGCGTCAATATTTTTGTGACACTTATATTAATAATAGTTTTATGGCCGTTAATATTCATAGTATCATCTTCTTTTTCATCAAAGGAAGCTGTTATGGCAGGAAGAGTATTTTTTCTGCCGGTTGATTTCAGTCTTGAGGGATATAAGGCTATTTTCAAAACCGGTGAGGTGCTCGTTGGCTATAAAAACACAATTTTATATACGTTTTTTGGCACAATATTAAACGTGTTTCTTACAATGATAGCGGCATATGCTTTATCAAGAAAGGATTTACCGCACAGGAAGGCATTGATGTTTCTGTTTACATTCACTATGATATTTTCGGGAGGTATGGTTCCGACATATATTATTGTAAGTAATTTGGGACTTTTAAATACACCGCTTGCGTTGATTTTGCCCGGAGCAATGTCGGTATATAATATGGTTATTGCAAGAAGCTTTATTGAAAACAGTATTCCGAATGAGGTGCTCGAGGCGGCGTTCATTGACGGTTGTGATGATTTTAGATATTTCCGTATGATGTTGTTGCCGCTTTCAGGGTCCGTAATTGCCGTTATTACATTGTATTATGCGGTTGCACATTGGAATGCATACTTTAACGCATTTTTATATATTACGAACGCAAAGCTTTATCCATTGCAGCTTGTACTCAGAAATATATTGCTTGCAAATCAAATGGATTCGGCGATGGTAACGGACTTTGATACGATGACATCAAAACAGGGACTTGCCGACTTGATGAAGTATTCTCTGATAGTCGTAAGCAGTCTGCCCGTTCTTATAATGTATCCGTTTGTACAGAAGCATTTTGTAAAAGGAGTTATGATAGGTTCTGTGAAAGGATAATTTATGATAAAAAGAATAATAAATATGCTTATAGTGCTTAGCATAATGGTAACATATGTATATGCCGTTCCGGCAAATGCTTCGGAAACATATTATGCACCTACGTCTGCCTTAAACGGCGGCTGGAAAAATGACTATGTAAAAAAACAGCTGATCGCAGAGGCAAAGCTTGGTTCAAAGCCCGAAATGAACGGAATGACAGCTCAAATCGGTGACGATTCGGCTGCCGTAACCGTGTCGAGAATGATGGGACGAGAGGGCTGGGTGCTTTCTCCCGATCTCGGAGAAAGTGCAAGATTTATAAATGCCGATATAGATAATAAAACGGTATATAATATTGCAGACGGAAGCAGTTATGCGGTTGAAGTGGATTATTATGACGAGGGCATTTCAAGTTTGACGCTTGAATATCCGTCCATGAAATATACACCGCTTATACAAGCCGAAACGGCGGCGGAAATTACGCAGCCGGCGCTGAATAACAGTGTAAAAACAAGTGAAGGAGAATATCTTGTTTTCAACAATACCGGAGTATGGAGAAGTTATACGTGGTTTCTTGACAATCCTACCTTTGCCGACAGTCTAAACGGTTTTGATTTCAGAGTGGGAATATACAGCGGTATGATGGGATATTCAAGAGACGGTGAGGTAACAATCTCGGCAATTCGTGTGTACAGACTTGAAACCGCAAGCCGTATAAAAATTGAAACCGATACATCGGAGCATTTCGGAAATATATTCTACGATGGTGAGGAGATAGAATTAAGCGCAAGCTTTTCAAGTGAAATCTATCCGATTCAAAATCAGCTTGACGGAGATTATCCGCTTGATGTTACATATACCGTACGTGACGGCGACGGTAATGTGGTTTGGAACGGTACAGATAACTTCACGCTGCCGATGCTTTCAAAGACGGTTAGGAAAAAGAAGCTTAATGTAGATAAATTCGGAATATACCGTGTGGATATTGATGCGTATTGTAAAGATAAGAAAATTTACAGTCGCTTGGGAAGCGAATTTTCATACGTACATTCGGACAAAGGGAAAACTGTAAATCCTCATTCCGGAGTGCAGATTGCGCTGTTGAATGTTAAAGATGAAAAAATAGCTCAGCTTGCAAGAAATGCGGGAATACCCAAAGCCAGAATGATGTGCTACTATAATAACTGGAGAAAGAGCGCAGAGCAGTATGAAGTAAATAACGTTTCAATGGCGGAAGGATACAAATCTTTATTCCGTGCGTTTAAGAAGGCAGGGCTTGACATAGACGCAAATCTTCATTCCGCATCGTGGATGGGTGCGGCATACAATTTCAGCCCCATAGAACGTACACCGCCGTATACGGAGGACGGATTGCGCAGGTGGAGCGAATACTGCGCAATGATGGCAGAGCTTTTGGGCGACACGGTCGAATGTTTTGAAATATGGAATGAGTATAATCTCGGACCGAATCACAGCTTTAATATGGAAAATCGTCCGGCATCCGACTATGCAAAGATGTATATAGCATCTAAGAATGCTATAAAAGCTGTAAACCCGAATATACCCGTTGTGGGATTAAACACATCCGGAGCGCCGAAAGTGTGGACGGAGGAGGTTTTGCAGGCAGGCGCAACGGATATGGACGTATTCTCAATTCATCCGTATCAATGGTACGGAGATCCGATTACATATGATACTTTGGACAGTATTGAATATGTGGCAAAGCTGTTTGAAAAATACGGAGCAAAAAATGTTCCGATATGGATAACGGAATACGGGTATTCTTCGCATTATGAAAGCGTAAACACCGATATAGAACAAGGAATGTACAACGCTCAAACTTATGCTATGGTAATGAGTCAGGGATATGTGGACAGATTTTATTATTACTGTCTGCTCGACAAGGCGAATGCGGTAAGAACAGACAGAGAATCAAATTTCGGTATGGTCAGATGCGATATGAGCAATCCTCAGCCGTATATGGTTCCTTATGCCGCAAAGCCTGCGTATCTCATCATCAGCAATATGAATATGATGTATCATGACGCAGAGTTTGGGCAAACTTTGAAGCCGAGCGAAACAAGCAGAGTAGTAAGAAGCCGTCATAAAGGTACAGCAAAGCAAACGGCAATGCTGTTTTCAAACAAAGCGGACGGCGAACTTGTAACGCTTAGGCTCGGTACAGATACCGTCACATTGTACGACGCATACGGTAATGCCGAAAAAATAAAGGGCGAGAAAGGCGTATACAGTTTAAATCTGAGCAAAAATGTGCAGTATATCGAAGGGGATTTTAAAAACTTTGAAATTACGCAATGCTTAGCGGCGCCCGAAACGGCAAATCTTGATGTTATATACGGAGAGAATGCAAGAATTAATATAGTGAATAAAACAGGAAAGAAGATAAGTGCGAGGGTTTCACCTTATGCGGGAAGTGAAGTTAAGGCAGATGAAGCTGTTATTGATAAAGACGGCGGATTTGTCGAGATAAACGGCGGCAATGCTGTAAGCGGTACAGAAAGAATAAATCTCACTCTTTATGATGATAAGGGGGTTTACTATTGTTCGGATGTGTATATAAACTACAAGAACAATGTAGAACTTGACACAACCATGATTCCGCTTGATACAGGCTGGTCAATGCGATGCTCATTAACAAATCTTTCCGATAAGAAGTCCAAAACGGGCAGGCTTACATTACTTACGCCGATTCAATGGCAGGAGTCTGTGGCAGATGTCCCCGTTGAACTTGTGCCCGGCGAGAAAAAAGTGTTTGATTTGTCTTTGCCGGTAGGAACATCCGCCGATGACCGTGTAATTGAAGTTGCATTTATTGTTGATGAAAGCAGTAAATTCGGCAGCTACGTAAGTAAAAACTACAATTTCAGTGCGGCACTGCACGCAAAGACGCCTATTGTTATAGATGGCAACGGGAAGGAATGGACAGACGGATTTATTACACTTAACAGAAGCGATCAGTTTCACAGTTTGCTGAGTTTGGGAAGCTCCTATGCCGGTGCGGATGATTTGAGCGTAAAGGCGGCGGTGAAATGGGATGATGATAATTTCTATTTCTATGCGGATGTATTGGATAATAAGCATTTTTCGGCAAATGTGCAGCCTGTAAACATATGGCAGATGGACAGCATTCAGCTTGCGATAGTTTATGACCCGAAGTCAGAACTTAAACGCGGAGAGTTTGAGGAAATTGCCATAGGCGAGCTTAACGGAGAGCCTGTTATATATCGTCATAAAACACGATTTACCGGTGAGGAGGATTATACAAAAGTCCCGGGAAGCGAGCTCGCAGTTGTATCGGACGGACTTCACACATATTATGAGCTGAAAATTCCGTGGAGCAGTCTGATGGTTCAGCAGGTTAAGATAGAGCCGGGAACGGAACTGAAATTTGCAATGGTTGTAAATGAAAACGACGGCGTCGGACGTGTAGGTTATCTCGCTTTGGGCGATGGTATTGTTTCTACAAAAAACAGCTCGTTGTTTAAAAGATTATATATAAGAGATTGAAGGAGGAGAATTTTATGAGCAAAAAATGTTTATTAAAGGTAATTGCGGGCGCAACGGCGGTTGTGCAGTTGTTTGGAGCGTCTGCGCTTGCAGCTATGGTTACGGGCACTACCGAAAACGGTTATTATTATTGGCAGGAAAATTTTAATGATTATACCGAAGGTAAGCCTGAAGTTATAAAGGCAGAAGTTGCAGGAGTAACTCTTTCGAGTAAAACAATTAAAGACGGGTCTGATAATGCACTTGAAATAAAAGGTGATTTCGCATCCGGCACGAAAACACTAAAGATTAACGGTGATTCAAAGTTTGATTTTTCAAAGGGTCCTGTTGTTCTTTCAATGGATGTAACGCTGCCAAGCCCGACAACGACAAGCTTTCGTTTGTATCTGAACGATCATATTTATATGAATACATTTTATATTGTAAAAGGTACGTTGCAGGGCTACAGATGCAGAGAGGACAGTACAGCGCCGTGGGCTGTTAATTCAACGGTTAAAATGACGGCAAACACAAAATACAGATTGACAACCGTCATGAATTGGGCAGACGAGGCGCATACAAAATTCTTGCTGAAAACATATTGTAACGGACAGCCGCTTAAGGACGCAGACGGCGAGGAGATAGAAACTGTAAGAACTTACTCAATTGATGCATTGAAGGGTAATCTAAACTCAAAGAATTGGAATTTAGACCTTGTGCCTACGTCAGGAGCTGATGTGATAATTGATAACATCACAATGAGATACGGTGCAGCGCAGGTTTCACTCCCGAAAGCATCATGGGCAAATAACGCTTCATCTGTTAATTTTACGGACAGTTCGGAAATACCGGTATCTTACGATAAGCTGCTCAGCAACGAGCTTACAGAGCAGGATTATACCGTAACAGGCTATAACCTTACCGAAAATCCTTTGATGCTTGCGGACGGTGAGCAAATTACCGGGACAAAATCGTGGGTCAACACAGGAACGCTGGCGCTTAAGAACCTAAACGGATATAATAACTATGTGCTTGAGATAACAAATCCGTCAAAGCTTGTTACATTTGACGGAAGTGAGGTGTCGGGCAAATATTCGCTTATATTTACAAACAGCGGTAAAAATCCGTATTCCTTGAGAAAGGCAACAATATATAATGCAGCAGGCGAGAAAATTTCGCTCAGCGCAGACGGAAAGCTGCCGCAGGAAGCATCACGTATTGAATTTGAAACCGATTCGGCTTATTCGCAGGGAATAGAGGACGCAGGATCTATAACCTTCGGGAATATTACGGCTGTCAGAAACGGAGATGTATTCACACTTGAGCTTGGCGAATTGAAGCCGGCGGAGGATTATACTGTCACCGTTCCGAAATCTGAAAATGCACCGGCAATAACACAGACGCTGACAACTACCGGAAGTAAGCCGTATGCGTCGGCTATGATAGAAAAGTTTGATGCGGAGGACAGCGTAAATAAGTTTACAAATACCGATAAAGCAAATATATCGCTTGCGTGGGATAACGGCAGAATAAAATATACCAAACATCTTGCCGCAACAGCTACTCCGAAAAACGTAACTTATCCTCTCGGACAAAAGTTTGACTTTTCAAAGGGTGCAATGCTTGTTTCGTTTGATGTAACTCTCAATCAGGAAATTAAGTATTTAAGCTCAGGCTCACATTATTTTAATCCGCAGGTAGTGGCGGAATCAACAGGCGCAAACTTAGGTTATATGCCGGCTGTTGAAACATACGGAGTAAGAGCCAGAAATCAGTCCGGCGGCAGAGTGCCGACAACAAACGCAAAGGGAACTATGGCGGTTGGTGATACATGTACAATAAGTACGCTGTTTACTTACCATCAGGATACAGATCAAATAGGGTACATTCAATTCGTAGACGGTACACGCTTATATAATAACTCAACAAAGGAAATAATTCCGGAGTACTATATTGAAAATGCGTCAAGCTTTATTAATCAGAATTTGGCAGTCAGATTCGGCGGAAGAAATTTTGCCGACGGCGGTGTTTACATTGATAATATTATGATGACGACAATCGGAGGAATTACTGCCGAAAATATTTTATCCATGAGCGGAAGCACGGCTACAATCAATGTAGAAAATAAGTCACAGTTTGAAGAAGGAACGGATTCGGAGCTTACAAAGGCTTATTATACAAACGAGCTTACAAAATCGGATATTGCGGTTACTAAATATCTTGCGGAGGATAAGCTTCTTGTAAAAGGCGAAAATATATCGGATTTCACATTTGATTCACAGACTTTGACGGTAGGAAATCTCGATAAGGACAGCATATATATTATAAGAATAAAAGACGCATCAAAGCTTAAGAGTATCAGCGCAGAGGCAATAGACACATCATATTTCAGAACGGGAGCAAATGCAGAAGGACTTATAAATACCAAGATTTCTGATGCTGACGGCAATGAAGTTTATGCTGATGAAAATGGATTATGGCCTGTAAATGCCGCAAAAATCGAGTTAACCTTTGCTAAAGGTTATGTAACGGACGGCGTGACAATTAACGGAGTTGCTCTTACGGATAACGGCAGCGAAGTATATACATATACCGGACAGCTCGCACCGAACACCGAATATACGGTAGAAGTAAATAACAGTGTATATGGCAGATTTACCACAAGCGACGGTATGATAGCTGTATCAAAGCCTGTTGTGGCAGATGACAAAACCGTATCTGTAACGGTGCAGAACACAACAAGCAAGAATAAGGATATATATGTTATAAGCGCATTATTTGCGGAAAACGAAGAATTGGTATCTCTTGTATATGAAAAATTTGTTGCCAAATCAAACAGCTTGGAAACATATACACTTACTCAGGTACCGCAGGGAAGCGGAACACAAAAAGTGTTTGTATGGGATGGCTTTGAGCATATGATGCCGTATACAGGTGTAACTGTTAAGTAGGGGAAGTTAAAAATCCGGAACGCCTGAAAAGAAAAAATTAAGGCTGTTTAAAAGGTCAATTGGCTTTTTAAACAGCCTCTGAGAAAAAAAGGATTGAACTATGACAAAGTTAAGATTAATATTAGCGACAATATGTGTTTTAATGATTTTTTCATCGGCTGCATATGCGTCAGATATTCAAATCGGAGTTTTTGATACGAGCGGACGTGCAACGGTCAGCGGACAAACCGATATTAAAAACGGTATAATTACCGCAGCGGTATTTAACAAGGGAAATACTTATCGGGATGCAGAAAATATGGTTTCCGGCGCTTTGATTTATGCAAATCAGTTTGAGGTAAAAAGTGACGGTACATTTGAGTTTGTAATTAATATGAAAAACTATGCGACCGGAGAATATACCTTGGCAATAAGTCAAAACGGTAAAAATACGGTATCAAAATCATTTCCGTACAGTACGGCAGAGGATTACATATCCGCAATTGAGGGACTGAATGATGCTGCGAAAAACGGAAATATCGAACAGTATATATCTGAAAACAAAACGGCGCTTGAGTTTAGCAGTGATTATGATTCGAAGGTTACACTCGGTCAGCCATCAGGAATTATCGGTGCAGAAGCTCCGTTTGATGTAAATGATAAGGAAAAATGCGTAAATACATATCGTCAGGCAATGATAATATCGGCATTTTCAGATAATATTATATCGGATATATCAGAGGTGGAGGATTCTCTTGATGTACTTTCAAAAGAGCCTATGAAGTCTGTGTACGAGTCGGAGTATATAACGGATAAGGTAAAAAAATCTGTTGTTAAAAGACTGTCAAATCAGAAATACAGCACTTTAAAAGAGTTTAGTGATAAGATGTATGAAGCGTTTACGCTTTCGGTAACGGAAAATCCGACCGGTGCAGGCGATATATCGTCAATCATTTCGGCATTGTATACCGATTTCCCTAAAAGCATTTTATCATCATCTGCTTGCAGGAGCGTTGCAAATAAGACATATTCATCTATTGAAGAATTGCACAATGCGCTTGCAAAGGCATCAAAAAATGACAATGCCGCTCAATCGGGCGGAAGCGGCAGCACGGGCGGAACACCGTTTAAAGCAACAAGCGGTAACGAAGCACCGACTCAAAAAACTGAAAATAAGATATTTGACGATTTAGACGGATATGACTGGGCTTATAATGAAATAAGTGATTTCGCAAAAAAAGGAATAGTATCCGGCAGAAGCAATAATAGATTTGAACCGTCGCAAAGTATAACCCGTGCGGAGTTTGTGAAGATTATAGTCTCTGTTTTGAATCTAAAGGAAAACACATTAAAAACCGTTACATTTGAAGATGTGAAACCTGATGATTGGTATTATACTTATGTAGCATCGGCATATTCGGCAGGCATCGTCAGCGGAAAATCAGATACTGAATTTTCACCCAATGAACCGATTACCCGCCAGGATGCGGCAACGATACTCGGAAACTGTATAGATGACGGTGATGCGTCATCGGCTGTGGAATTTTCGGATTTTGAAACAGTAGCCGAATACGCAAAGACGGCTGTAAAAAGACTCAGCTCTTTGGGAATACTTTCGGGGTATGATGATAATACTATGCGGCCTATGAAAAATATAACCCGTGCAGAGGCGGTAAAGCTTTTATACGGTGCGCAGACGTATATGGAAGTTCCGAATTCCGAAAATCAATCTCAGCAAACAGAGGTCGGGCAAACCGGAAATATTAATCGGAGTTCAATGAATGCATACGGTATTTTGCAGTATTTAAAAATCATGCCGCAGGACATTGATTTTGCACAGCTAATAGGGAATAGTTTAACACGCGGAGATTTTGCATTGTATCTTTCACGTACCGTAAAGCTGCCGTTTATTGAAAATAACAGCGCTTTTGGTGATGTTGAGCCGTCAACGGAAAAGGGAAAAGCAATATCTTCAATTGCCGCATATAATATAATGAGCGGATATCAAGACGGTACTTTCCGGCCCGATGAGGTGATGGATGCGAAAGATATGGTGCTTGCAGGAATGAGAGCCTTAGGGTATACATGGAGCGACAGCTCGTATGACAATTATTACATTAACAAGGCTCGTGAGCTGGATTTGCTTGACGGAGTAAAGCCTGCGGGAAATGTCACAGTGGGTGATTGCACGGTATTTCTTTTTAACCTTGTTCATACAAATACTGTAAGTCGTGTTGAAAACGGAGGAAATATTACAGAGAAAGAAAACGATACACCCTTAAAGATTTATTTCAATCTTGATTATGTAAAGGGAGTGGTAACGGCAAATGCATATGCCGGATTTGACGGTACACGTACATCGGGACAGGACTATGTAGAGATAGACAATGTAATCTACAAAACAGATATTCCGACTATTGCACAGTGGCTCGGATATAGAGTTATTGCCTATTGTGCCGGCGATGATGATAATAAAAGCATAGTGTATTTTGCAGAGGACAGAAAAAATGAGATTGTAACAATCGATGCGGACGAATATGAGGACTTTGACGGAAGCACTATCAGATATAAATCGGAACAAAATGGTGCTAAAAAAAGAATAAGTGTTCAAAGCGATGTTGTAATTATTCGTAATTCGTGTATTGTGACAACGGATTACAAAAAGGCTTTTGATATTGATTACGGTACAATAACTTGTATATCATATAATTCTAAGTGCAGAACAATTATTATAGATGCATATGAGAATTATAAAATAAACAGTATAGACACAACCAAAAAAATAATTTATACCGACAGAAATGACAAAAACGGAAAACCGATCTCCATAAATCTCGATGATAAACTTTATGTTGGATTTGTGATGTTGCCTTACGGTAAAACGGTTAATGAAACAAATCTCGAAGCCGGCGACTTAATAAGCGTTGCCGCATCACAGGACGGAGAGGTTATAAGAGCATATCTTTGCACCGATTCTGTAAACGGAACGCTCGAGGCGATAAATAACGGCGGTGAAGAAGTACAGATAAACGGTAAAAAATATAAAGCCGACCCGTATTTTTGCGGTGAGTATAACCCGGCGTTGGGTATAAGCGGAGAGTTCATTTTTGATGCGGCAGGCAGAGTGGCGGCTTATTCGCAAAGCGGAGCGGATATAGGAGCAATAGGTTATTTGTACAAGTTGTATGAGAATGAAGATGATGAGAGTATGAATGTAAAGATTTATACCTTAGACCGCAAACACATTCTTGCCGAGCTTGCACAAAACGTAAGCGTTGACGGGAAAAAGACAAGCAGAGCTAATGTTAAACAGCTGCTTTGTACAAGGGCAGGCGGAGAATTACAGCGTCAGCTTGTAATGTATAAGTTAAATTCCGAAGGCAAAATTACGTCAATTACCACCGCCGCTCAAAGCAAGGATGAGAGACAGCATGACGATACTCTGTATACATTACTTCCGAATGGTTCGTATACCTGGTATTATCAGATGAAAACTTTTGAAAGAAAATATCCCGTGTCAAACAAAACATATTATATGCGTGTGCCTGCTGAGAATGCAAGCGAAACAGATGAATTGCTGTTTGGCTGTCAGACGTTCGGAAATGTTACATGGTACAATTCAAACGGTGAAAAAAATATAATGGGACTATATAAGTTTACGGATAATACGCCATATGCGGACATTATGCTTGTACAGAACACGGACAGAGCATCTCTTACAAACCAAACTGAAATTACTGTTGTTTCATCTGTAAAGGAAAGTGTAAGCGCAGATGGCGACAGCGTAATCGAGGTACACGGTTACAGACGCGGAAACGAGGTTACGGCATATATTTTAAAGGAGGATTACAAAGTCGAGCTTGAAGAAGGCGATATATTTAGGTTTGCAACCGATATAAGAGGATATGCGGGTGCGTATGAACAGGTGTATGATTACAGTGAAGACAAAGTTATGTGGGAGCATGGCAGTAATGCAAACGATTATACATCAAATATATCATCAGCTACAAGCGGATTGCGATACACATTCGGATATGTCAACAATTTGTATCTTGCGCCGTATTCTTCGGGAGTAAACAGCTTATTGCAAATCGGACCGGAACCCGGTATTACAAACGATACATATCAGATAAACAGCAATGAAAGTGCATCGACAAGATATATTATCGTTGACAGCAGCAGGATTAAAAACAAAGTATATATGGGCGACTTATACGAAGCTAATGCGTTTGACGATTGCCGCAGCGAGGAAGGTACGTCACGTGCTTTTGTTCATGTGCGTTCGGGCTGGCTTATTGCTGTAATTATATATAAATAATAAAACGGGAGAATTGTGTGACTTTTATGAAAAGATATAAGAGAAGTATAAAAGAATATGTGAAGAACCTGAGCAATATAAGCGGAAAAGCAAAAAAAACAATGATATGCGTATTATTGTTTATCATATTGCTTTTGTTTGCGATACCTCTTTATAAAATTTCATACGATTCCATTAAAACTCTTGTGTACAGTGAAGTAACGGAGGACATAAAGAGAATTGCGGATACGATTGATAACGAAATAATAATGTGCGATGAAATCAAGAATGAACTCAGAACCGATGCCCGTTACAGTATCATAAAGAATACAGGTGCAGTAGATACTCTTAATAAATACAGTACATTGCGTGATTTTTCGGCTGATTTCAGAGGGAGAGCAAATATGATGCACTCTAATGACAACGTGTATATTATCTTCAAAAACAATAATATTGCAATAAACAAAAATGACACGTTTGACAATATCGAACCTTATTTTTCGGCGTATTTCAATTACGACAATATGGATTACAATGAGTTCAGGAATGCGGTTTTCAGCCCGGAATTGTCAATAAGGGTTAAATATGCGGAAAATCTTGAAATAGATGGGGAGAAAAAACCGTCGCTTCTTATTTTCCACCCGGTAGACAGTAATATAAGAAAACCGCCGGAGACAATCATATTCGAGATATATACAATTGATAATCTTTTCGGAAAGGTCGGAGGTATTGATTTTCGTGAGATGCTCAGCAGCATCGAAATAAATGATGAAGCCATATATAAGTCGTCAAAAGGCAGCGGAAAAGACGATGATAAGCTTATAGCAATTTGCAAAAATGTCGGTCTTAAAATATGCGTTACGGTATCGGACGATTATTTTGTTAAGTCTACAAGAGGATTTAGACTGTTTATATGTATTTACATTGCGGTTCTTCTTATAGCGGCAATCATACTTCAGATATTTATAGAGCTTTATGCAAGACGTCCTGTGAGAAATATGCTTCGGTTGGTATCGAATATCGTCGGGGACGGAGAAATCGGAAGCGAAAAGCTGATGTACGAAAAAATAAACGAGCTGCAAAAGAACAAGACGAGCTATGAAAAATCATTCTTGCTGACATTGTTTTTAAAGCCGCTTGACAGCGAGGACGCAGCGTTTATCAAAAGACGGTATACAAATTTTCACGAGCCGTTTTTTATGACTGTATTTCACGGAGAAGCTTTGACGGAAAATATTCTGTGTCTGCTCATGGAAAAGTTTGATATAGAATGGAATATAGTTCTTTCGCCGAGAAAAAATGAATTTGTGGTAATATTTGATTACTCTGACAGCTTTGATATGCGCGGCTTCAGAACACATCTTGACAATATGATATTTTCCACAAAAAAGAATGGGGTAAACATAACGGCGCTCGTTGGCATACCGTGCGAGAAAATAGAAGATTTCTATATGATGTATTCAAAGCTTAAAAATTATTACCGTATTGTTGACTATAACGGAGCATTTGTTTTGGGTGAGGCGAGCAGAGAAAAAATAAATGCCGCAATCGGAATGGCGAAAAGCACAAAGCTGTACGAATTGATTATGGCAAATCAGCCGTTTGAAGCAAAAAAAATTATATATGAACAATGGTACAATATAATGGTAAATGAACAAACGGACAACGGAGAAATAGAAAAACTGTTTTTCAGTCAGAAAGGAGTTTTATCCGAGGCAGCGCTAAATGTTAATTATAAAGTAGAGCTTACAAAATATGACGTTAACGCAAAAATTACCGACCTTGCATTTTCAATAGCAGACGATATTGACGCAATTTGTGATTTTATAGGCTCAAGAAATGCGCAAAATGATGAGTATCAAAGAATACTTGAGTTTGTGGATAAAAACTTTATGAAAATGAATTTTGGTATTCCCGATGCGGAGGCAGAGTTCGGAATTACCGGAAAAACAGTTAACAAGATGGTAAAGGCAGGAACGGGAAAAACTTTTACCGAATATGTAGAAGCGCATAGATTGAATCGTGCAAAGGAGCTTTTAAGCAAATCGACATCGGAGGTAAAAAGCATAGCCGGTGAATGCGGTTTTCAAAGCTATGATACTTTTTATAAATTCTTTAAAAAACACACCGGTGTTTCACCGGCAAAATGGCGTCAGTCAAGGCTTTCGGACGGCGGCATGACGACGGATCATAAAATAGATATTTAATGTACGGTTGTAAAAGAATGCGAAAGAGGGGAAGGATATATGAGTTTTCCTGATAAGTTTTTATGGGGAACGGCAACGGCAGCATATCAGATTGAGGGAGCGAAAGATGAAGGGGGAAAAGGCTTGTCAATCTGGGATATGTATTGTAAAAAAGACGGAGCAATTTATAACGGAGAAAACGGTGATATAGCCTGTGACCACTATCATCGTTTTAAAGAGGACGTTGCTCTTATGAAGAAGCTTGGTATGAAAGCATATCGCTTTTCGGTATCATGGCCGAGAATTATGCCCAAAGGCAGCGGAGAAATTAATTATGATGGAATACGGTTTTATAACGAACTGATAGATGAGCTTATAAAAAATGATATTGAGCCTGTTCTTACAGCATATCATTGGGATTTGCCGCTTGAGCTGTATTACAAGGGTGGCTGGCTTAATCGGGATATTGCCGACTATTTTGGCGAATATATGCGAGTGATTGCAGAGAATTTCGGAGACAGAGTTAAGAAAATCATAACGATTAATGAGCCGGCTTGCGTAATCGGCTGCGGGTATCAGGCAGGTGTGCATGCTCCGGGGCTTAAGCTGTCATACAGCGAGGTACTTACGGCTGCGCACAATTTATTGCTTGCGCACGGTAAGGCGGTAAGAGCAATAAGAAAATACGGAGCAGATGATATAAAAGTCGGAATTTCACTTAATTTTGATAATTTCTATCCCGAAGATGAGGAAAACAAGGCTGATATTGAGGCGGCAAGAAAAATGTTTTTCGGATTGGACAGCAATCCTCAAAGATGGGTTTTTAAATCATCATGGTGGCTTGAGCCTATTATAAACGGCAGGTATCCGAAGGATATTAATGATAAGTACAAAATGTTTATTTCCGACGAATGTGAAAATGACTTTGATATTATAAGCAGTCCTATTGATTACATATGCTTTAATTTGTATGAAGGGCAAAAAGTAACATCACAACCCGGCGGCACCGCAATTATGACGCCATATGCACCCGGATTTGCAAAAACTACTTGCGGCTGGAGAGTTACGCCTGAGGCTATTAAATGGACAGCAAAGTTTTTATATGAAAAATACAATATGCCGATTTATGTCAGCGAGAACGGTATGGCTTGCCATGACGCTGTTTCGCTTGACGGAAAGGTTCACGATCCGAACAGAATCGATTATCTTAACAGGTATCTCAAAAAGCTTGAGGAGGCTATAGATGAGGGAGCGGATATCAGAGGATATTTCGTATGGTCGTTTATGGATAATTTTGAATGGGCAGAGGGATATAACGAGAGATTTGGTATAGTATATGTGGATTATGAAAACCAAAATCGTATTGTTAAAGACAGCGGTTATTGGTATTCGAAGGTTATTGAAACGAATGGTAATATTTTATAAATGAAAGGTTAGGTTTTAGGGAATGAAAAGGTTTGATGTAAAGGACCATGAGCCGAGCTATTTGCCGGAGGGCGATTGGCAGTTGGTTTGGTCGGATGAGTTTGACGGAACGGAGCTTGATAGAACAAAGTGGGATTTCAGACTTAATTTTTGGGGTAAGCCCTTTGAGGCATACACTGACGCCGGTGTTGTGCTTGACGGAAAAAGTCATATAGAATTGCACAGGACCGAAAAAAACGGATGTTATGTTTCACCTCAGCTGCAAACGGGTTCAAATTCGTTTGATATTCCGAAAAGCAATACGGATAATCCGTGGGGGCAAGATGAAATTTGGCCTCTCGGTCTTTTGGAAAAGCCAAAGTTTGTGCATCGTTTCGGATATTATGAGTGCAGATGTAAATTTCAAAAGGATCCGGAAAATATGTGGAGTGCGTTTTGGACTCAGTCTCCGTCAATCGGAACAAGATTTGAGCCGGAATGGTGTGGCATTGAATCTGATATTATGGAATGTTTTAAATCGGGTGAAGCTACAACGGGAAACATAATGGGCGGTTACGGCAAGCAGTTCAAACAAGAGGGAAGAGTTAAATATGATTTGGAAGAAACAGAGGACGGATGGCACTATTTCGGTATGAATTGGCAGCCGGACGGTTATGTTTTTTATTGCGACGGTAAAGAGGTGTCGAGAACAAATGAGCATGTATCGCTCGTTCCTCAGTTTATATTGCTGACGACAGAGGTGGTTGGCTATCGTTCATCAAAACCGAATAAGGTTGAGGGGGAATATGTGGACGACGCATTTATTGTTGACTTTGTGAGAGTGTTTGATAAAAAATAATATACAAATAGAGGCGAAATTATGGAAAGACTTATTAAAATCGGTAAAGTAAAAACAAAAAAAGCATCTGAAATCAAAAGATCACGCATAGGTATCGGATTTGAAAAGCTTGACAGGGATATATTTAATCCCGAAAATGCCTATGATAAATTGGCTGACATCGGAGTAAAGTGGGTACGTATTCAAAGCGGATGGGCAAGAACTGAAAAGGAAAAGGGAGTTTATGATTTTAAATGGATTGACAGTGTTGTTG
>CAKSPW010000037.1 GCA_934486495.1 uncultured Clostridia bacterium | reverse complement strand
CTATGCAATCGCAATGGTTGATGAAATCGAAAAAGGAAATCATATCGGACAGCGTATCAGTGTTGTAAAAGAGTAATGTAGTGTGAATGTGCAAAATGGAGAACCGAAAGTATGATTCAAGCTTTTGACATTAAGAGGAGATACACTTGTAAATCCTCATGACAAAAAGAGGAGCAGATAGTCATTATCGATTATCTGCTCTTATAAATGTATAAAACTATTATGCGGTATTATAGCATTTATGCTTTTTTACTACAACGCAAGCAGTGTGAAAAAGCGCTATGAAAATCTTGCAAGTGATATAAGTGCATTTTTCATTAAGTACTTTAAAAGAAAACTTACACCGAAAAACCGCTTAGGTATTACGACTTAAGCGGTTTATTGGTTAGATATACGATTGTTTATATAATTGTTCCTCCGCCGAGTACCCTATCGCCGTCATAGCACACGAGAGCCTGACCTTTGGCAGGGGCACGCTGAGGTTTGTCGAAAACAACACGAACATCGTTTTCGCCTGTTTGATACAGCGTTGCATTTTGTGCGGATTGATTATATCTTATTTTTGCCTGAACCTTTACAGGCTCTTTTGCCGAGGTAATACTTACCCAGTTAAAGTCCTTCGCAAGCACCTCGTCTTTGAACAGATCATCGTTTTCGCCTAAAATAACGGTGTTGTTTTCAATGCATTTGTCGCAAACATACATCGGCTTTCCAAAAGCGACTCCAAGCCCTTTTCTCTGACCTATCGTATACTTGATAATTCCGCTGTGACGTGCGAGAACGTTACCGTTTTTGTCGCAAAAGTCGCCGCACGGGGATTTTTTGCCCAAATATCTTTCTATAAAGCTTGCATAATCACCGTCGGGTACAAAGCAAATATCCTGACTGTCTTTTTTTCTTGCATTTACAAATCCGTTTTCTTCGGCAATTTTTCTGACCTCTGTTTTTCTCAGTTCACCGAGAGGGAAGACTGTATGTGACAGCTGTTCCTGTGTCATGGAGTATAATACATAGCTTTGGTCTTTTGTTTCGTCAACCGCCTTTAAAAGCTCGTATCTTCCCGTTTCTTCATTATAATTTATTCTGACATAATGCCCGGTTGCTATTTTGTCACAGCCGAGTACTTTCGCACGGGACAGCAGCTTGTCAAACTTCATGTATTTATTGCAGTCGATACATGGATTCGGTGTTCCTCCGCATTCGTATTCGCATATGAAATTGTTTATGACCTTGTCACGAAATTCATCCTTGAAATTAAAAACATAGTGCTTTATTCCCATTCGCCGCGCAACGCTTGCCGCATCCTCGACATCCGACAGGGAACAGCACGTTTTTTCACGCTCAAGACCTGCGTCTTCATTATCGAAAAGGTGCATTGTTGCGCCGATACATTCATATCCGGCATTTTTCATCATAAGCGCCGTAACTGAACTGTCAACTCCGCCGCTCATGGCAACAAGCGCTTTTTTATTCATACATTTACCATTCCTTTCTTATCGGTATATGCAAGAGTACACAACGTTTCTAAGCCGTGGCTGATAATATTCCTCCTGCGGATTAAGCATATGA
This sequence comes from uncultured Clostridia bacterium, assembly GCA_934486495.1. Taxonomy (GTDB): domain Bacteria; phylum Bacillota; class Clostridia; order UBA1381; family UBA1381; genus RGIG9115. The sequence goes on along the minus strand of CAKSPW010000037.1, from coordinate 21,452 downwards.
TGAGCGTAAAATACACCGAGATTGCATTCCGGATCAACAAGAACGGTTGCCCCTGCTGCGCCGCCCCATCCGAATTCTCCGATTGAGCCGACAGACCCGGCAGATACTTTGTCGATAAGAGTTCTGACTCCGTAGCCGTAGCCGTAACCGATAAGCTGTTGCCAATCCATGCTTTTGAGCTGTTCGTTTCCGAGAGTGTTTTCACGCATAAAATTAACGGTTGGCTTTGAAAGAATTTTCTCACCCGTTAAGCCTGTGCCGTAATTTGCAAGTGCGGCGCATAAAAGAGCGTAATCGCCTACTGTTGTTACAATTCCGGCACCGCCGCTGTCGTAATTCTCACCCAAGATAAATCCGCTGTTTTCCTTACCGACATTAACGAATACGCCGTCACTTGCACTGCCGTGCTTTTGAGCCTCGACTGCGTCAAAGCTTTCGTTGCTGTTATTGCCGGGAACAAATTTATATTGCTGTGCGGTGGCTTTTAGAATTTTGTCGTTCGTATGATAAAATGATTTTTCCATACCGAGCGGCATAAAAATATTCTCTTTTACGTATTCTGAAAATCTTTTGCCCGAAATAACCTCGACAAGACCAGCAAGAACATCGTGACAAAGACTGTATTGCCAGCGCTCGCCGGGTTCAAAGCTCAGCGGTTCGTTTGCAAGCGCACGGACGATTTTAAGCGTATCGGCTTTTCCGCCTGTTTCCTTTATCGCCTTTAGTATCGACGGGGAGTTAAGGTCGTACGTAAAGCCTGCCGTCATGTTAAAAAGATTTTGCACAGTTATCGGTTTTTTAGCCTTTTGGGTTATTCCGTCATGCATTACGGTCATTTCGGCAAACTCGGGTATGTAGCTTGCGAGAGGGTCGCTCATGAGGAATTTTCCCTGTTCAAAAAGCTGAAGTGCGGCAACAACCGTTGTGACCTTTGAACATGAGTAAATGTTTAAATATTCGCTTCCGTTCATTTTGATTTTATTTTCGAGGTCGGAATATCCCGATGAATATTCAAAAACCTTTTCTCCGCCGAGATATACAACTGCGCTGTTTCCCGGAACGAGCTTATCCGATAAATCATCCATAAAATTTTTCAAGTATTTAAAGTTCATGTTTTCTCCTTTATGACAGTGCGAGTGAAATTGTAAATGTTGTGTATTTTATATTACTGCCCTCTTTAGCCTCATGGCTGTCAACCCATACGCTTTGCTGATGAAGCAGCATTATATTTTTAACAAACGACAGCCCAAGACCTGCACCCGAGGAACGATTTGTTCTCGATGAATCTGTTTTGTAAAATCTGTCGAATATATGAGGCAGCTCTTCCTTTGCAATTCCTTTGCCGTAATTTCCGACGCTGAAATATGCTTTTTTGGAGTCGTACCACATTTTAATGTCAATGTTTGTGTTCGGATAGCTAAACTTGACGGCATTGTCGATAAGGTTTATCAAAACCCTCTGAATTGCATCTCTGTCTGCGCATACGGCAAGCGAGTCACTTTTAAACTCTACCGACAAATCAAGCTGTTTTTCTGTAATCTTTTGCTCAAGTCCGATTATGCAAATGCGTATAAGCTCAACAAAATCAAATTCCGAAACGTTCAGCTTATATTCGCTGCTCGACATTTTGCTCATCTCGAGCATATCGGTAACGAGCTTTTTAAGACGGTTTGATTCGTCGAGCACTATTTTAAGGTAATCTTTTTCTTTTTCGGGAGGTATGGTACCGTCGAGTATGCCTTCAACAAATCCCGAAATGCTCGTCATGGGCGTTCGGAGTTCATGAGAAATATCGCTTACGAACTGCGAGCGCATATCCTCAAGCTTATCAAGAGAATCCGCCATGAAGTTAAATGCCGATGAAAGCTGACTTATTTCGTCTTTGCCCGTAACGGGTATTCTCTCATTAAAATTACCTGCGGCAATATCAAGAGCTGCGTCCTTTATTCTGTTTACCGACAAAGAAATTCTTGTCGATTGCCTGTAAATAAGAGCAAATGCCGTGAGAGTTGAAATTGTCGATGCTATTAAAAACCACACCAAAAGGTCGCTTACGGTTTTTGTAAGTGTTGGCATAAGCGTGTTTATATACATTCCGCCTATTCTGTTTCCGAAGTATTCAACCGGTATTGCAACGGTAAAAACCTTGTTTGTGTATGAACTTCCGAAGTGCCCCATAGCACGCATTGTTTCGCCGTTTTTTACCGCCGAGAGATATTCAGCCGGGATAGACGATATATTGTCGTTTGTCGTGTCGATAACGTTTCCGTCAAGGTCAGACACGGTAATATCCGCACCCAAAAAATCGCCCCAGCTTTCAAGCGTTTTGCGATAGAAATTACGGGAGCGAATGTTATTGTTTTCAACCTGTAAATAGCCTGTCCAATAATCAATCGTTTCGGAAACCTTAAGCGCCATTTCGTACTGCCTGTCGGTAACATAATGATTTATGAAAACCGACAGTACAGCCGAAACGGATAAAAACACAACGAGCAGAATTAGAATATTTGTCCAAAACAGCCTTTCAAAAATGCTCTTGAACATTTTATCTTACCTCGAATTTATAACCGACGCCCCAAACCGTTTTAAGCTGCCATGAGCCTTCAACGCCTTCGAGCTTTTCACGGAGTCTTTTAATATGAACGTCAACCGTTCTCGAATCTCCGAAATAATCAAATCCCCAAACCTCCTCAAGGAGCTGTTCACGTGTGAAAACCCTGTTCGGATTTGAAGCGAGGAAATAAAGCAGTTCAAGCTCTTTCGGCGGAATTTCAACAATTTTTCCGCAAATTTTAAGCTCGTAATTTGAAAGATTGATTGTGAGGTTGGGGAACACAATCTCCTTCATCGCCTGTGTATCCTTAGACTCAAATCGGCGAAGAACCGCCTTTACACGAGCAATTAATTCCTTTGGTTCAAACGGCTTTACCATATAGTCGTCGGCACCGAGTTCAAGACCGAGCACCTTGTCGAATGTTTCACCCTTAGCCGTAAGCATGATTATCGGAATATTGCTTATTCTTCTTATTTCACGGCATACCTGCCAGCCGTCCATTTCCGGCATCATAACGTCGAGAATGACAATTGACGGAGCTTCTTCTTTAAACAGCTGCAATGCTTTTGCGCCGTTTGATGCCACAATTGTTTTATACTCCTCTTTTTCAAGATAAAGCTTTATAAGCTCTGCAATATGAGCATCATCGTCTACGATTAAAACCTTGTTGCTTGGCATAATTATCTACCTCCGATTTATGTATCTAACATGAGTATATCACAAATGATACACCATGTCAATATATATTATAGCACATCGAAAAAAAATTATAAAGAGGAAAAATGAATAATTAAAAACTTTACGATAAATTTCACACTTTATTTACAAATAAGAAAAGAAGAAGAACACAAATGCGTGATTGATGTCAAATCTCCGTTTTTTTGTGTCAAAATTGCACGAAAACAAGGGTCTTAATATGTAAGATACAGAATATTTACAAATAGTTTAAAAATTTTTTTCAAAAAGCCTTGCAAAATTGCAAAAAATGATGTATAATTATAATTAAGGCGTAGAATATTTTAAATTTGCGTGGGGGGAATGTTAAAATGATAAGCAAGGCGTTTCAAAATATAGTAACTCAAATGGCAGAGGTATTTCCGAAACGATTTGGTATTACGGATTCACAGGGACTTATACTTGCGTCAACCGGTGTAGAGCCGAGGGATGAGGTTCTTGAGGATTTGGTATATGCGGTTACAAACAGCGATAAAATTTTGTTTAAGGACGGCTACACGGTAAAGGTTTTGTCGAACAAGCCGTATTCGGAGTATGTTGTATACGTTGAGGGAACGGACGAGGTTTCAAAGGTATGTTGCAGCGCCGTTGTTGTTGCCGCTAACAATGTTCGTCACTATTACGATGAAAAATATGATAAGACTATGTTCATGCAGAACATTATATTTGATAATCTTCTTGCGTTTGACCTTCATCAAAAGGCTAAGGAACTTCACGTTGATGCCGATGTTCCGAGAGCTGTATTCTATATTAAGGTTACAGACCGCAGTGAGTCGGGAATTTATGAGGTTATAAGAAATATGTATCCGGATAAGGAGCATGACTTTGTAATAAGCGTTGACAGTTCAAATGCGGTGCTTATAAAAGAAATGCGTCAGATTCCCGAGCCGGACGAGCTTCAGCAGATTGCACAGTCGATTATCGATACCGTAAACGGAGAAACACTTTTAAATACTCTTGTCGGCGTAGGTTCTGTTGCCGCAACTCTCGACGAGCTTAACAACTGCTATAAGGAAGCGCAGATTGCACTTGAGGTCGGAAAAGTATTTGAGGAAGAAAAATATATTTTGAATTATGATAATCTCGGAATAGGCAGACTTATTTATCAGCTGCCGATTAAGCTTTGTGAGCTTTTCCTTCACGAGGTTTTCAAAAAAGGTGATATTGCGTCACTCGATGACGAAACAATACTTACCATTAATAAATTCTTTGAAAACGATTTGAATGTAAGCGAAACATCAAGACAGCTATTTGTACACAGAAACACACTTGTTTATCGACTTGAGAAAATATATAAGCTTACAGGTCTTGATTTGAGAAAGTTTGACCAGGCGATAGTATTTAAGGTTGCTATGATGGTTCATAAATATCTCGCATCGGATTCAATGAAGATATAACTTTCAAAAGGCTGTTTTGATTTTCTTGTCAAAGCAGCCTTTTTGGAAATGGGAGATGACGTTTTTTGAATAAGAAAAGAGCAGTGATTTCGGGCGTTGTCGCTTTGGCGCTTGTTGTGGGCAGCTGGAGTGCGCGCGGTGTTTACGACAAATTTGTACATATCGGACTTTATTCAAAGCTTTCGGGAATACAAAGTGTGCTTGACGATGCGTTTTTATACGATGTTGACGAGGAAAAGGCCGCCGACTATGCCGCACTCGGGCTTTCGGCGTCGCTTAACGATCCGTATACGGTGTATTATAACAAGCAGCAGTTTTCCGATTACATGGACGCAGGCAGCGGCGATTTTGTCGGGATAGGAATTACGGTTATGTTTGATAAGGACAATAACGAAATCAAGGTTATTTCCGTAATGGACAATTCACCCGGCTTTGAGGCAGGCATTTTGCCGAACGATGTTATAACGGCGGTTGACGGAGAAAAGTATTCGGGAACGCAAATGAATGACGCAGTTTCAAAAATCAGAGGCATAGATTCCGGCGGTGATGTCGAGGGAACGAGCGTTAATGTAACCGTTCGCCGCGGTAATGATGAAAAACAGCTTACAATTGTAAGAAAGCGTATTCATCAAGATACCGTAAAAGCGGAAATGCTTGATAATAAAATAGGATATATTCGTATATCATCGTTTAACAGAAGTGCAAATGCGGATGAGCTTTCAACGAGCGATGAATTTTTAAAGTCGCTTAATGAGCTTTTGGGCAAGGGAATGGAGAAGCTTATAATAGATGTTCGTGATAACGGCGGCGGAGATGTAGAGGTTGTCAGTAAGATTGTTGACCGCCTTGTGCCGAGCGGACTTATAATGTATACGGTTGATAAAAAAGGCAGACGAGATGAGGTAAAATCCGACTCGACGGAGCTTGATATGCCGATGGTTGTACTTGTGAATGAAAATTCGGCGAGTGCGTCGGAGCTTATGACAGGTGCGCTAAGAGACCATAAAAAAGCGACTGTTGTAGGCGTTAAGACGTTCGGAAAAGGTGTAATGCAGAGGATTTATCCGTTCAGTGACGGTTCGGGTATGTCGGTTACGGTTGCAAGATATTTTACACCGGCAGGTATTTGCGTACAGGACGAGGGTATAACTCCCGATGTCATTTCCGAGCTGCCAAATGATAAAAAAGAAACGCCGGCTGCGTCGCTTGATAAGAGTGAGGATACGCAGCTTCAAAAGGCTATTGAGATTTTGAAATAAGGGGATAAATTGCTTATGAAAATAATTGACAGACTTAAAAAGAAGGAAAATACACTTTCGTTTGAGGTTTTTCCGCCGAAGCCGGACGGAAATGTTGAGGCTATAAAAGAGGCTGTTGATAAGATAGCCTCTCTTAATCCGAGTTACATGAGCGTTACATACGGTGCGGGCGGAGGTAACTCTAAAAATACGATTGATATTGCAAAAGCCGTGCAAAGCAGAGGAGTAACGGCGCTTGCTCATTTAACGTGTGTTACAGCAAAAAAAGATGTGATAAGCAAAAGGCTGTCGGAGCTTAAGAGTGCCGGAATAGAAAATATTCTTGCGCTCAGGGGTGACAAGCCAAAGGGATATACGGACGATATGCAGGGCGACTATATGTATGCGTCGGAGCTTATTGAGGATATAAAGCGTCAGGGCGACTTTTGTATAGGTGCGGCGTGCTATCCCGAGGGTCATGTTGAGTGTGAAAGCAGGAATGCAGACCTTGAAAATCTGAAAAGAAAGGTTGAAAGCGGCTGTGATTTTCTCACAACACAAATGTTTTTTGATAACAGCGCACTTTACAGCTTTTTGTACAGACTTTCCGAAAAGGGAATAGACGTACCTGTGGTTGCAGGTGTTATGCCTGTTACGAATGGGAAACAGATTGCGCATATTTGTGAGCTTTCGGGCACATCTCTCCCGTCAAGATTCAGAATGATTGCCGACAAGTACGGTGACAAGCCTGATGCGATGAAACAGGCGGGTATTGCTTTTGCAACGGAGCAGATTATTGATTTGTTTGCAAACGGTGTTCATGCTGTTCATGTGTATACGATGAATAAGCCGGATGTTGCGGAGGCTATTGAGAAAAATATTTCCGAGATATTGAAAGCGTAAGGGATGCTTATGACCGATTTGTTAAAGGTTGACAGGAACGAAATTTACAGATATATGGGACTTCACGGTGCATACCCCGATGAAAGATTGAAAAGCATTACCGAAAATGTTATTTGCGAGCTTGTAGCGGCGGCAACCCCGAGATATTGCATTAAGGATACGTCCGTAAAAATTGACGGCGAGTGGGTTCTGTTTGACAGCTTTAAGGTGTACAGTAAAAGTCTTTCAAAGCATTTGGCAAACTGTACATCGGCTGTTTTATTTGCCGCTACAATCGGTGCGGACGTTGACAGAATTGTGTCTAAGTATTCGGTAATATCACCTGTTAAGGCTGTTGCGGCACAGGCGGCGGCTGCGGCGATGATAGAAATGTATGCCGATGAAGTATGTGAAAAGATACAAAAAGAGGAAAAAACGTATTTGGTTCCTCGTTTCAGCCCCGGTTACGGCGATTTTTCTCTTGATTTTCAAAAAAAGCTTTTGGAGCTTCTCAATGCGCAGAAAAGAATAGGACTTTGCCTTACAAACGGTAATTTGCTGACTCCGATAAAATCGGTTACGGCGGTTATAGGTAAAACAAATTCATCCGACGGATGTGTAATTCATAAGTGCTCAGGCTGCCCAAATTTCGATTGCCCGTTCAGAAAAGAATAAATAAAATTTACTCTTTGATTTGCGTTGTAATATCAGGGGGAGCGGATTCCCTTGTTGCTGTTTCTTGTTTTATGTTCTAACGTAGGAAAAAACAAGGTCTTTCGTTGTTGTTTTTTGCTTTGTGCTGTAACATGGAAAAAGCAAGGTCTTTCGTTGTTGCTTCGCACAGTAACGGGAATAAAGTAAATTTTCTCGTTGCTGTTTCTTGCTTTGTGCTGTAACATGGAAAAAGCAAGGTCTTTCGTTGTTGCTTTGCACAGTAACGGGACTAAAGCAAATTCTCTCGTTGTTGTTTCTTGCTTTGTGCTGTAACATGGAAAAAGCAAGGTCTTTCGTTGTTGTTTTGCACAGTAACGGGACTAAAGCAAATTCTCTCGTTGTTGTTTCTTCCTTTATACTGTACCGGAGCGAAAAAAACGTATTCCTTTATGGCTGCTGTCATGTTCGTCTTTATAAGGCGGTAAAATAGAATAGATAAAAACCGACTCTTTTCGCCGATATTTATTTTCGGTCGTTAAAAGTGTTGGTTTTTTTCGGCTTTGGGGTAAAAATAAATCAAAATCTTAGAAAATCGCCTTGACTTTTGTAAGTATTTGGTGTATAATATACTTATACGTTGTCTGGGATAGAATTAAATGTATTTATGTGTAAATTCGTGTAATTTATCCGATTGCTCTGTAAATTTTCACGGCGGGTAATGACGTTTTCTCAAAATTTGAGGTTTGAGAGCATAACACATCGAACAGCATTATAGATAACGTCGATTTTTCCGTAGATTATATCACTGATTTTGATTTGTCGGCAATTTTAAAATCGGTTAATATAAAATTCAGCACGGATTTTTCGTCACTTGGCGAAATGCTTATAGAATATATGCTCAATGTGGTTAAGCTTGAGGGTGATAAATGCTTTTTACTCGTTAATCTGGCTGATTATTTAAACGATGAACAGAGAAATACTTTTTGCCGCAATATACTTTACAATAAGCTTTCCGCTGTTATAATCGGTGCAAGAGATTTTGATGTGGGCAATTATGAAAGAAAAATAATAATCGATGCGGATTTATGTGTAATTTAGGAAGGACGGAATTAACTTATGAAAAAAAGAATATGTGCAATTATTTGCAGTGCCGCTGTTTTGCTAAACACAGTTGCAGCTTTAGCTTTTGAGTTTCCGGAGCCGGACTGGAGAGCGCTTCTTGACGAGAAAAGGGACATGGTAAATGCGGTCGATTTTGAGCTTTACACCGAGGGTGATGTGTCAAACGCTCCTTATTACGGCGCAAGGCTTGAAAACAAAAACGGTACATATTTGGGTATGATTGCGGAAACATCGGAGAGTTATGCGCCTTTGGGGTCGTATCTTACATACGTTGAAGCGATGAATCAAAACGATTTGTATTATCCCGCAAACGAAATAATCAAAAATTCAAATTCCACCGTTATGGTAGGCTGGAATTTTTCAAACGTGGATTATGCCGATACGGACGGCGCACGTGCTCTTTTAAACACACTCAGCAAGTACAACAAGCCTATGTTTATCAGAATTGCCTGCGAGATGAATGTTGCGGAGATGGGGAATGAACCTGATAAATATATTGAATTTTTCCGCAAAATGGCACAGGTTGTGCATGAATTCCCGAATTTTGCAACGGTTTGGTCGCCTAACGACTTGGGCGGACTCGACCGTGATTTCTCATACTACTATCCGGGTGATGAATATGTCGATTGGGTAGGCGTGAGCTGCTATACGATAAAGTATTTTATGGGTGAGCAAAATACTGCCGAAAAGGATTCCATATACTTTATGACCGGTGATTATTCATGGGCAACAAACAGATTAAAGCCGATTATTAATTTTCTTGAAAAGAATAATATAAAAAAACCTGTTATGATAAGCGAGGGGGGTGTGCCGACGAATAATACGTACGGAGAGGACTATGCACAGTGGAGTACACCCCGATTAAAAAATCTTCTTTGGTATGTTGCAATGAAATATCCGCAGGTGAAAATGATAAACTATTTCAACACTCACAGAGGTAATGAGGTTGAACGTTTTGATTTGAACGGCTATGCTTGGGCGGAGAATATATTCAAAGAGGCTTCTCAAAGCGGAAACTATATCCGCTCGATCGGTCAGAATGCCGCATTTGAATTTACTCCTGCGGCGAGCGGAAACATATTGTATGCGGATAACGGCGCTGTAAATCTTTATACGCTTGCATATTTCCCGAAACAGCCGGACGTGTCTGTTCAATATTTTACAGACGGTGCGTACAGCTTTGAAGGGGCAAGTATTCCGTATAAATACAGCATGAATATCTCACAGCTTTCAAACGGAATGCATACTCTTACAATTAAGTCGGCAGGTACTGAAAAAACATATGACTTTATGAAAAATGACAACTATATACGCTTTGGCTCTTATGCCGATATGCCTATAAATGTTGTTGTGTTCGGATATAATCTTACATTTACTCAGCCGCCTGTTATTGTAAACGACAGAACTCTTGTGCCGCTTCGCGCTATATTTGAAGCGCTTGGCGCAGATGTTGATTGGAACGGCGATACAAAATGCGTAACCGCAAAAAAAGACGGCAGCGTTGTTTCGCTTACAATCGGCAGCAGCGTAATGACTGTAAACGGCGCCGATAAGGAGCTTGATGTTCCGTCGCAAATAATAAATGACAGAACAATGGTGCCTGTAAGAGCGATAAGCGAGGCTTTCGGGAACAATGTTAATTGGAACGGCGATACAAAAACCGTTGAAATAAATTAGTATCTGTTGACAACGCATTATAAAGGTGATATAATTAATATATCAAATATCAAAGGAAACATGCTATGGATAATGTGTTTAAGGAAAATCCGATACTTATTTTAAAAGCCGTAAGAGAATCAGCCGGCAGTAAAGAAGGACTGCCGGCTGATTTTGAAAAAGAAGCGGCGGAGAATGCACAGCTTTTGAAAAAATGCCCCCGCAGGGAGATAAGAGAAGAAATGGATAATGTCCTTATGTGCGATAATGCAGAGGATATTTTAAGAGAATATTTTAAATGCGGCATACTTAAGGTTATTCTTCCCGAGCTTGACAGGTGCTTTTATGAAAAGCAGAGAAACAAGTATCACATTTATAACGTGGGGGAGCATATATTGCACGTTGTTTCGGGCACACCGAAAATACCGGTGCTTAGGTGGGCGGCGCTTTTGCATGATGTTGGCAAGCCGCTTTGCGCAAGCTGTGATTCGTCCGGCGTGATACACTTTTACGGTCATCATTCCGAAAGCAGAAAAATTGCCGACGACATAGCGCACAGATACGGTTTTTCACCCGAATTGCGCCGTGAAATATGTACGCTTATAGAATATCATGATGTTCATTTCGAGCAAAGCGAATCAGGAGTAAAGCGTGCGCTTTCACGTATCGGAGAAAAGCAGTTTTTGAAGCTGTTGGATTTGCAGGAAGCGGATATTCGTGCCAAAAATCCGATTTACATAGAGTCAAAATGCAAGTCGGTAAACAATTTGAGAAAAATATGCATGGATGTTATAAAAAAAGGTGAGCCGTACAGATATTCCGACCTTGCAATCGGCAGGCGGGAGCTTATAAAAATGAAATTCCATGCCGAAAGAGAAATGCGTGATGTTTTGCGTATTCTTTTTGACGAGGTTGTGGAAAATCCGTCGCTTAACACACGTGATTATTTGTTAAAGCGTGCAAAAGCCTTGAAAAATAAACGGTGACAGAACAAAAAAGTGCGGATATACACTCATTTTAGTTAAATTTATTAAATATGCATAAAATACTGTGGATTTTTTGTACAAAAAATCCTTTGTGAAAATATTGACGAATTGTGAAAAAAGTTATATAATATATAGTATAACTATATGTTGAATCATATATGTAAAAAATATATCGGAGGTCATTTTAATATGAGAGTTTATAATTTTTCGGCAGGCCCGTCCATGTTGCCGCTTGAGGTACTTAAAAAAGCACAGTCTGAAATGACTGAGTACGGTAAGTCCGGAATGTCAGTTATGGAGATGAGCCATCGATCTAAGGATTATGAAGAAATCATAAACGGTGCCGAAGCTCTTGTACGCGAACTCATGAACGTACCCGATAATTATAAGGTGCTTTTCCTTCAAGGCGGCGCATCAAGCCAATTTGCTATGATACCGCTTAACCTTGGTACAAAGAATAAAAAGGCTGATTTTATTGTAACGGGTCAGTGGGCTAAAAAGGCTGCCGCAGAGGCTGAAAAGTTTATCGAGGTAAACCGTGTTGCAAGCTCTGCCGACAAGACTTTTTCTTACATACCGAAAACAACCGCTGCTGATTTTTCAAGTGATGCGGATTATGTTCATATTTGCTACAACAATACAATTTACGGAACAAGATTTACTTCTCTTCCGGAGTGCTCAGTTCCTCTCGTTGCCGACATCTCATCATGCGTAATGAGTGAAGTTATCGACGTTTCAAAGTTCGGTCTTTTATTCGCCGGCGCACAGAAAAATCTCGGTCCGGCAGGCGTTACGCTTGTAATTGTAAGAGATGATTTGATCGGAAATGCTGCTGAGAATACACCGACAATGTTTGACTATGCAATTCACGCAAAGAACGGTTCGATGTACAATACTCCGCCGACATACTCAATTTATATTCTTAAGCTCGTTCTCGAATGGGTTAAGGAACAGGGCGGTGTTGCGGCTATTCAGAAAATCAACGAGAAAAAGGCAAAAATCCTTTATGATTATCTCGATTCATCAGAACTTTTCAAAGGTACTGTTGTGCCAGAGGATCGTTCGCTTATGAATATTCCGTTTGTTACCGGAAATGAGGAGCTTGACGCTAAATTTGTAAAAGAAGCAAAGGAAGCGGGCTTTGTTAATCTTAAGGGTCACCGTACGGTAGGCGGAATGAGAGCAAGTATTTATAATGCTATGCCTGTTGAAGGTGTTGAAAAACTCGTTGAGTTTATGAAGAAATTTGAAAGTGAAAATAAATAATTTGGGAGATTTGGATATGTTTAATATATTAACGCTGAATAAGATTGCTTCTTGCGGTCTTGAACGCTTGGATAAAGCTAAATATACAATAACCGACGATGCTGCCTGCAACGCAGACGGAATTATACTCAGAAGCTTTAAAATGCACGAGATGGAGCTTCCGTCATCGCTTAAGGCTGTTGCAAGAGCAGGTGCCGGAACGAATAATATCCCCGTTGACAAGTGTGCTGAAAATGGTATTGTTGTATTCAATACTCCCGGCGCAAACGCAAACGGTGTTAAGGAGCTTGTTATTGCCGGACTTCTTCTTTCTTCGAGAAAGGTTGTAGACGGAATTAATTGGGCTTCAACACTTACGGGTGACGATGTTGATAAGCAGGTTGAAAAGGGTAAGTCGAGCTTTGCCGGCAGTGAAATAAAGGGAAAAACACTCGGTGTTATCGGTCTTGGCGCAATAGGCGTTCTCGTTGCCAATGCCGCTATAAAGCTTGGCATGAAGGTTGTCGGATACGATCCGTTCCTTTCTGTAAATGCAGCTTGGCATCTTGACAGCCACGTAAGAAAGGCAACAAGTCTTAACGATATTTACGCAGAAAGCGATTATATTACAATTCACGTACCGCTTAACGACGATACAAAGCATACAATCAACAAAGAATCCATTGACGCTATGAAGGACGGAGTTAAAATTCTTAACTTTGCAAGAGGCGGCCTTGTAAATAATGACGATATTAAGGCTGCTATTGCAAGCGGCAAGGTATCGTGCTATGTTGTTGATTTCCCGTCTGAAGAAACTGTTAATCAACCGGGAATAATTGCTATTCCGCATCTTGGTGCGTCAACGGAGGAGTCGGAGGACAATTGTGCCGTTATGGCAGCCGATGAGCTTTCAGAGTATCTTGAAACAGGTAATATCGTAAATTCGGTTAATATGCCGGCTTGTTCGCTTCCTGTGGCAGGAAACGGAAGAATAACAATTATTCATAAGAATATCCCGAATATGATTTCTTCATTTACAAATATAATTTCGCAATGCGGAATGAATATTGAGGATATGATAAACAAGAGCAGAGGCGACTATGCTTATACGATTTTAAATACAAGCGCTGAAATAACTGCCGAAGTTGAAGAAAAAATCAATGCGGTTGACGGTGTTATAAGAGTAAGAGTTATTAAATAAGATTGCTTTTGATAAGCGGTAAAAATCGTTTTTGTGGTTTTTGCCGCTTTTTTTATGTGGATTTTTTTCAAAATATTTATCTTTTTAACACTCTTATTAAAGGCATTTATTAGACTTTCGCAGAAAATAAATACTAAATTTACCGCCTTTTTGCATCATGATTTTTTGTAACGCAAATTGTATATAAAACAGCTCCTTTTAACACCTTTTTTTGTGCGCTTTTCTGCTTAATTTTTACGATTTTGTTTATTTTGTTTGACTTTTTTTTATTTTGTGGTATAATAATATTAGGGAAGTTTTATTACATATGACTCGGCTATGCCGGGAAGGGTGCTGAAATGCACTGCGGAGGAGAAATATGTACAGTGTCGGAGATAAAATAGTGTATCCGCTTCACGGCGCGGGTATTATCGAATCAATCGAGGAGAAGACGGTTCTCGGTCAGAAAAAGAAATATTATGTTATGCGTATTCAGTCGGGTAAAATGACAGTCCTTATTCCGACCGATAAGTGTGAGGAAATCGGGATAAGAGATGTCATTGACAAAACCGAGGCTAAAAAGGCGATTGAGCATTTCAAAACGCATGAAATATACGATGACGAAAACTGGAACAGACGTCAGCGTGACAATTTGCAGAAAATACATACGGGAGATTTGTATCTTGTGCTTGATGTTATGAAAAATCTGATGTATCGCGAGCTTTCAAAAGGGCTGTCAACGAGTGAGAGAAAAATACTTGCAAGCACAAAGCAAATGGTTGTAAGCGAGCTTGTTATGAGCGGATTTGCCGGTGAGGAGGACGTTGAAATGATTTTGAACGAAACCGTAAAGGCACTTTTGCCCGATAAAGAGGATTGATATTGTGGATGCAATAATTCTTGCTGCCGGTATGGGACAGAGAATGAACGTCGGCATGAACAAAATGTTTTTAAAGCTGAACGGCCGTGAAATTCTCTACCATACGGCTAAAAAGTTTTTTGACTGCGAACTTACGGAAAAAATAATAATCGTTGCAAAAAAAGACGAGCTTGATGATTGCCGAAAAATATGCTCCGAATTTAAGGAGAAAACCGAGTTTGTAATCGGCGGCGAAACAAGACAGCAGTCATCATATAACGGAGTGTGTGCGTCGGAGAGCGAGTGTGTTCTTATTCATGACGGTGCAAGGCCGTTTATAACGAATAGGGACATTGTGTCGGTTGCTGAAAATGCGGCAAAATACGGAGCGGCGGCAGTAGGGTGCGGCTGTGTAGATACACTTAAGAAAACGAAAAACGGATTTATAAGCGAAACGGTAAACAGAGATGAAGTGGTAAAAATTTATACTCCGCAGGGCTTTAAAAGAAGTCTTATAAAAGAACTTCACGAGAGGGCGTTTTCAGACAATATAAGCGTTACCGACGACAGCAGTATATGCGAGCATTACGGAGTGGGCGTAAAGCTTGTTGAGGGAAATCCGCTCAATATAAAAATTACTTCACAATCGGACTTGATTATGGCAAAAGCAATAATTTCATATACGGAGGAATCATGATTAGAATAGGTCAGGGATATGATGTTCATAAGCTCAAAGAGGGCAGGGAACTTGTTTTATGCGGTGTTAAAATACCTTGGGAAAAGGGTCTTGACGGACATTCGGACGCAGATGTTGCGCTCCATGCGCTGTGTGATGCGCTTTTGGGTGCGGCGGCGCTCGGTGATATAGGCAGACTGTTCCCGGATAATGATGACAGGTATCTCGGAATATCGAGCATTTTGCTTTTGAAGGAAACATCAAGGCGGCTTTCCGAAAGCGGATATAAAATCATAAATGCAGACATTACCGTAATTGCTCAAAAGCCTAAAATCTCACCGTATATAGAAAATATGAGAGAGAATATTGCAAATGCACTCGGCGTTGGTGTAGAGCAAATAAGCGTAAAAGGCACCACAACGGAGCATCTCGGATTTGAAGGCAGGGGAGAGGGCATTGCCGCAAGTGCGGTTTGTCTTATAGAAAGTTAGTATATAGGCAAAAATGTTATTGCTTTTTTGCTTAAAATATGATATAATAATAAAATGTACAAAAGCATTTTGTTTAACGGGAGGAAACAATAAATGGCGCGAAAAAAGACGGAAAAATCCTTTGATCTCGATGTAATCGGAAATTCAAAGGTGGTTGACGTTGAGCTTAACAGCGAAATGAAAAAATCATATATAGATTATGCGATGAGCGTAATTGTAAGCCGTGCTCTGCCTGATGTAAGAGACGGTTTAAAGCCTGTACACAGACGTATTCTCTATGATATGTACGAGGCAAATCTTTTTTACGAAAACGATTTTAAAAAGTCTGCCGCAACTGTCGGAGACGTTTTGGGTAAATATCATCCGCACGGCGACAGCTCGGTTTATGACGCTATGGTACGCTTGGCGCAGGATTTCTCATTGCGTTACCCGCTTGTTCAGGGTAAGGGTAACTTCGGTTCTATCGACGGAGATCCGCCTGCTGCTTATCGTTATACTGAAGCAAAGATGTCAAAAATCGCATCGCATATGCTTTCCGATATTGAAAAGGACACGGTCGATTTTGTGCCCAACTATGACGATAAAATCCCCGAGCCGAGTGTTTTGCCTTCAAGATTTCCGAATCTTCTTGTAAACGGTTCAAGCGGTATTGCTGTTGGCATGGCAACCAATATTCCGCCGCATAATCTTTGCGAGGTTGTGGACGGAATTATAGCCGTTATTGATGACCCGTATATAACGATTGATGAACTTATGACTTATATTCAAGGTCCTGACTTTCCGACAGGCGGTCTTATTATGGGCAGAGGCGGTATAAGACGTGCATATACAACCGGCAGAGGCAGAGTTATAATGCGTGCAAAAGCCGAAATAGAGGAACATAACGGCAGAAACAGAATAGTCGTTACGGAGCTTCCGTATCAGGTCAACAAGGCACGTCTTGAGATGCATATAAATGAGCTTGTACGTGACGGTAAAATAGACGGTATTTCTTCAACGCGTGACGAGTCTGATACGAATATAAACTTTATCATTGAGCTTAAAAAGGACGCAAACCCGAATGTTGTTTTGAATAACCTTTACAAATTCACACAGATGCAGGATACGTTCGGCATAATTTTGATTACGCTTGTCGACGGCGAACCGAAATGTCTGAATCTCCGTGAAATGATTGATTATTACATTTCTCACCAAGAGGACGTAATAAAGAGAAGAACGGAATTTGACCTTAAAAAAGCAAGAGAACACGCACACGTGCTTGAAGGCTTTAAAATTGCAATAGATTATATAGATGAGGTTATAAGCATAATACGTTCATCAAAATCAATACCCGATTCAAAGCTTAACTTGTCGGAGCGTTTCGGCCTTACGGACGTACAGGCTACGGCGATTGTTCAAATGCAGCTCGGCCGTCTTTCGGGACTTGAACGTGAAAAGATTGAGGACGATTATAATCAGACAATGGCGAATATTGCCGATTATGAAGAAATTCTTGCAAACGAGCCGAGAGTACTTGAGATAATCAAGGAAGACTTGATTCAAATGAAGAATAAATTCGGTGACGAACGCCGCACGGAAATTGCAATGGTAACCGATGAGCTTGATATTGAAGACCTTATCGAAGAAGAAGAAGTTGCAATAACAATGACTCATAACGGCTATATAAAGAGAATACCGGCAGATACTTATAAGTCGCAGCACAGAGGCGGCAGAGGAATTTCAGGTATGACAACACGTGAGGAGGATTATGTCGAGAAGCTGTTTACAACATCTACTCACAATGTGATTTTGTTCTTTACCGACCGCGGACGAGCATATAAGCTCAAGGGCTATCAGATACCGGAAGCCGGCAGAACGGCAAAGGGTACGGCTATTGTTAATCTTTTGCCGATTGAGTCGGATGAAAAGGTTACGGCGGTTATACCGGTTAAGAATTTTGAAGACGGAGAAAATCTGCTCTTTATAACCCAAAACGGTATCATTAAGAAAACAAGACTTACCGACTATTCGAAAATCAGAGCAGGCGGTATAATTGCAATTTCTCTTGATGAGGATGATATTCTTATAAATGTTGACATATCCGATGGTGACAGCCAGATTATGCTCACAACGTATAAGGGCATGGCAATCAGATTTAAAGAAACAGATGTAAGAAGCGTCGGAAGAACAGCACGTGGCGTAAAGGGAATAAAGCTTAGAGATGGCGACAGAGTTGTCGGCGGCGGAGTAATCCGTGAAAATTCGACCTGCCTTGTTGTAACAGAGAACGGCTACGGTAAAAAATCGTCGTTTGACGAATACAGTGTTCAGGGCAGAGCCGGAATGGGCGTAAGAACGTATAAGATAACCGAAAAAACAGGCTATGTTGCCGGAATGGCTTCAGTAAACGATGCGGACGATGTTATTATGATTACATCCGAGGGTGTCGTTATCAGAATGCACGTTGACGAAATAAGCGTTATAGGCAGAAATACGCAGGGTGTTCGCCTTATGCGTTTGGGAGACGGCGTTAAGCTTGTCAGCATGGCGCTTACGGGTCGTGACGATGATGAAGAAACGAGCGCTCCGGAAAACGAGCAAGAGGAGGAAAGCGCAGATGACGCTTTGCTCGATGATGAAGAAATAATTGATGAGACGGCAGACAATGAGGAGGACAACGAATAATGGAGAAAATAAAAATAGAGATACAAATGCAGGACGGTAAGGTTATGAAAGCGGTGCTTTATCCCGAAACCGCTCCCAAGACGGTTGAAAATTTTGTGAAGCTTATTGGCGAAAACTTTTTTGACGGACTTATTTTTCACCGTGTAATAAACGGATTTATGATTCAGGGCGGCGGAATGGACGCAAACGGCAAAATGAAGGAATGTGACAGTATCCACGGTGAATTTGCTTCAAACGGATTTGAAAATCCGCTCAAGCACACAAGAGGTGTTTTGTCAATGGCAAGAACAATGTTCCCTAACTCCGCATCGAGTCAGTTCTTTATCATGCACGATGATGCACCGCATCTTGACGGTCAGTATGCCGCTTTCGGAATCCTTACCGACGGCTATGATGTTCTCGATGAAATTGCCGAAACGCCGACCGATTATCAGGATAAGCCTGTTAAGGACTGTGTTATCAAGACAATTCGTTTGGCAGAGGGAGAATAAAAATGCCTATTGTTAAAGCAAAGCTCGATTGCATTGCTATTCCAAAACAGCTTGCCGAGGAGGTTTTTCCGAAAACGAATGCTGTATTTATTAAAATATATATCCATATTTTAATGCTTTTGGCTAACGGAAAAAGCGTAAGCTTTGCAAGCATTGCCGATGAGCTTCAGCTGCTCGAAAGCGATGTGATGCAGGCGGTAAGATATTGGGAAAATGTCGGTGCGATTGAGGTATCGGACGATGATGAGCCGGAGGTTAAGAGCGTATCCGAAAATAATTCGGAGGATAACCCGGGCGAATATGAGCTTTCGGATATTACAAAGAATGTTGAGGGTAACAAAAAACTTTCCGAAATGCTTCAGCTTGCCGAGGAGGTGCTTGGCAAAACGCTCAGCACGGCGGAGATTAAGAGTCTTTACTGGTTTTACGACAGCCTTAATTTTCCACCCGAGGTTATACTTATGCTTTTGGAGTACTGCGTTTCAATCGGTAAAAAGAGTATGTCGTATATAGAGCGTGTCGGCTCAGCATGGCATAAAAAAGGAATAAACACGATTGACGGCGTTGAAAGATTTTTGCGCGAGGACGAAATGAAAAAAAATTATATGAATAATTTGAAAAATCTTTTCGGAATTCGTGACCGTAATCTTACGGGGATAGAGGAAGACTATCTTTCAAAGTGGCATGACAGCCTTAATATGAGTGAGGAAATGATTGCGCTTGCTTATGAGTATTGCGTCCTCAGAATTAACAAAATTTCGTTCCCGTATATGGATAAAATCATATCGGACTGGAACGATAAGGGTATACATACAATCGATGCGGCAGAAAAAAGCAATGCTGAATTTCAGAAAAATAAAGAGCATTTTTCTTCGGGTAACGGAGAGTTTGACTTGCTTAAAAATGATTCGGATTTGGATGAACTTGAGAAACTGTCGTGGGATAAAACGGAAAACAGATAATTATAGACAAGCTGCTGTGCCCAGTTTGGTGCGGCAGCTTGTTTTTTTGTGCAAAAAGAGGCTGTTTAAAAAGTCAATTGACTTTTTAAACAGCCTTAATTTTTTTCAAGCGGATAGGAAAAAAGCTTTGAAATCAACAAGCTTAGTCAAAATTATAGTTTGAGATACCCGAAAGCGTATGCGTATGTTTCCTTGCGTTTTGGAGTTTTTTTACATCCACGGTTTATTCATTTATATATATTCTTGTATTAAGCGGTATGTAAGACACCATCCAATTAATATCGTCTTTTCTTAGCCTTATGCACCCATGTGAAATTTTAACACCGACACGGTCGTCATACGGTGTACCGTCATATCTCAAAAGCGTGGAATGGATTGCGTATCCGCCGTTAAATCTCATGATAGGACCTACGTAATAACCGGAATACGGCCACATTTTCTCACGTGAATAATATTCATACTGTCCCGTGCAGGTTGGTGTTGAGCTTTTGCCTATTCCGCAGGTAAATTCCTTGATAAGCTTTCTGCTGCCGTTTTCGCCGAGAAATACTCTGACCTTATAGTCGCCTTTTTTAATCCAAACAAGGTAGGGAGTACGGCTCTGTATTCCGGAGTTGTTTATAAAATCCTCATATCTGTGATTTACGATCTCGCTTTCAAGAACTCCGGAAGTTGAAACGATTATGTTTTTATGCGTTCCCTCGTCCTGAATTTCGATAGGCGAGCCTACCATCGTTGCAAATGATTTTACGGATACATACGGAACATTGTTTATTATTTTCGGCGCGCCGTCGAGTGCGTGCTCCTCGCCGAAAACATTAACCGCATTACTGCCGATATTCATATAAATGTATTTGTCGTAAATTCCGAACACCAAGCCACCGTCTTCCGAATACGAAACATTTGAAATACCCATGCTTGCCGCCCCCTCTGCCGCAGGCATGTAGATAATTCCGTCCGATTCTTCAAGCGGATGTTCGAGAGTATACGGTACATAGTCTTTGAAAAAATACAGCGGAGTGCTGTCTGCAAAAGCTGTTTCTGCCGCACAAGTGCAGATAAGTGCGAATATTCCTATTAAGATTTTTTTCATTTTCATCCTCTTTTCACTCGTTTTATATATATACTATTTTATCATATTAAAGGCATTTTGAAAAGCTGTTTTTTGAATCATTATTATATATAAACAAAAAAATGTTAAATATTTGTTCATTTTTATCAAAAAGATAATACGATTGAATTTTTATGCACGATTGATACGTCAAAATGTACAAAAATCGTTGTTTTTGAAAAAAAATTATACAAAAAATAAAAAATAGCTTGATTTTTTTGCAAAACAGTGGTATAATCCATGTATTGAATATTTTTTTTGAAAGAGGTAGATTTAAATGAAAAAGGTAATCGGTTTGGTGCTTAGCTTGTGTATGGCAGCAAGCATAATGACAGGCTGCGGTTCTAAGAACACAAAGCTTAAAATTCTTGATTCCGAATATGCGAATGAGGATTATGCAATTTGCATAGCTAAGGAGAACACGGAGCTTCTTGACAAGGTAAATTCGGCTCTTGAGGAGATTAAGGCTGACGGAACGGCAGACAAGATTGTTGCAAAGTATATTTCAAATGAAGAACATGATTTGACCTTCCAGCAGGATGCTGACGG
>CAKSPW010000036.1 GCA_934486495.1 uncultured Clostridia bacterium | reverse complement strand
TAATAAGATACTACAAAATCATCAAAATGTCAAATGTTTTTTTCAAAACACAGAAAATTTATTGCATAAGGTGCAATAAATTTCCCGTACAGTATATCTTATTTAAACATATCCGATTTTTCCACGGCTTTTGCAAGACTGTCCGAATACTTACCGTCAACAGCCGCCGATTTATCGGCTTTAAACGTTCCGTCCTCATTTTTAAATGATGCGTAAACCAATACCGAGTCGTCCTTTGAAGATGAGAAATAGAAGTAATTGTAATCCGTGTTTTGGTCAAGTTTTGTTTTTGTTATTATTTTTTCAACCTGAGATACAAATTCCTCGCTTAATTTATCCTCATTGTCAATCGGCAGCTCAACCGAAAGCATTTTAAGACCCGGATTATCGGTTTGTCTTACCTGTGCGCCCGAATTTACCGATTTTATCACATCGGCAAGCTCTCCGCTTGTTTCATACGTTTCTATTTCCTTATTGTCACCCGTCATCTGTTCTGCTATTTTTGCAGGTATTGTCGGGTTTTCCTCACGCATTTCGCTGTCTTTTTTGCCGCAGCCCGAAATCATCAAAGCTGCTGAAATTGCACATAATAATATAATTTTTTTCATATTCTTTATTTCCTTTCCGATTAATCATTGCTTGATTTTTTATTGTCTGTCTTTTCAGGTTCTTTACTATTTTTAGCGTCAGCCGCCGTTTTATGCAGCTGTTTTTCAAGATATTCGTCCATATACGTTATATATTTCGTATATTTCGGCTTATTGTCGCTTCCCTCTGCGAATGTAAAATCATAATACACAAAAAGCGCATTATCGAGCAAAATTGCTTTTCTGTGATTTATTTTACCGTTTCTCGTAAATGTTACGCTGTACCAATCATCACCTGCACGGTTGAAATCAGGTTCAACGCCTATACCCTTTACATAATCCCTCAAAAGTACGCTCATTGTTCTGCTGTCTGATACCTTTTCGCAGCTAATCAGCATTTCCGCATCGCCCTTCGGGTCTTTAAGGCTAAGCTTCGTATTGCTGTTTGCGAGAGTTCCCGTTTCAAACTCGGACGGATACGCACATTTAAAGCCGTATGACTTGTCTATATAAACGTCAAAATCGGAATTATTCTCCGACAAACCGTCATCGTCCGTTGATTTCGCTATCTCGCTTGCGCTCTCGCTCGGCTTTTCGCTTGCCGCCTCGGATGCGGTGGTACTCGGCTGTGCCGATGATGTCGCCGCCTTGTTTTCATTCAGGTTTTTCATAGTAAAGTAGTACGTACCGAAACCTGCGCCGATAGCTGCCAAAATGGCAATAACAATCGCACAAACGGCAACATTTCTCGTACGTCTTTGCTGTTTTCTTCGCTGTGCCTCATGCTGCATCTTCTTTTTGCGATATGTATCATACGAATCATGCTTCGGCTGTACCGGTCTTCTTTGTGCGCTTTTTTTCTGCGGCGCATAGGTCGGTTGTCCGCAGCGGTCGCAAAATCTTGAACTGTCGGGCAATTTCTTACCGCATTTTTTGCAATACATAAGCTTTCTCCTTTCACTGATGTGCCGCTCTGCGCAGCATTGCACCCGGGCATACTTCATCGTCGGCTTTCATGATAACAGTCATCTGCGCATGGGGTGCAACCGTTATCCTCTCGCCTTGATCGTTCCTCATCTCGGCTGTCTTTTGCTTTATAAAAGGCTTTCCGGGTCTTATTATTTCTATATCCTCGCCCTCAAAAAATCTGTTTCTTTGAGATACTCTCATAAGCCCCGTTTTGCTGTCATAATCCTCAACAATGCCGATAAGGTCATAATCTCTTATATACGAGCTTGATGTGTAAACCTGTCCGTCACAGTCAGGTCTGCCGAAATAAAAGCCTGTTGTGTACGGACGGTGGCTTACCTTGCAAAGCTCCTCAAGCTCCGCACCGTCAAACGAGTAACCGTCCGGGTCGGCAAAATACTTGTCAATCTCACGTCTGTATGCACCGACAACCGTTGCAACATAAAACGGAGTTTTAACTCTGCCCTCTATTTTAAGGCTTGTTATTCCGCTTTTAATAAGCTCCGGGATATGCTCAATCATGCACAAATCCTTTGAGTTGAATATAAAGCTCCCACGCTCGTTTTCGGTAATATCGAAGTACTCACCCGGTCTTGTCTGCTCAACGAGTGAATAGTTCCATCTGCACGGATGTGCGCAGGCTCCCTGATTCGAGTCACGACCCGTCATGTAATTCGACAAAAGACATCTGCCCGAATACGATATGCACATTGCGCCGTGTATAAACGCTTCGATTTCAAGTCCGTCTGTTTTTTCTTTAATTTCCTTTATTTCCTCAAGCGTCATCTCACGTGCAAGAACAACTCTTGACGCACCCTGATTTTTCCAAAACAGTGCTGAACGATAATTCACATTGTTCGCCTGTGTACTTATATGGATAGGCAAATCGGGCGCTTTTTCTCTTACAATATCAAGCATTCCGGGGTCGGACACCAAAATACCGTCAAATCCGAAATCCTTTACCTCTCCGATATATCTCTCAAATTCATCTATATCTTTGTTATGAGGAATTATGTTCGCCGTCAAATACACTTTTTTGCCGCGTTCATGGGCGAATGAAAGTCCCTCTTTTATATCCTCGGTTGAAAAGTTTTCCGCCGCCACTCTCAGTGAAAAGCATTCACCGCCGATATAAACAGCGTCCGCACCGTACATTATGGCGCATTTCAGCTTTTCAAGACTGCCTCCGGGCGCCAAAAGCTCCGGCTTTTGCATTTTTTAAATCATCCTTTCACTTCTTTATACTTACTGTCACACCGTCACCGACAGATAAAACGGCACTTTCCATATCATCTCTTTTAGTAATTTCCGAAATGAATTTTCTAAGCCGCTTTACAATCGTTATTTTTCTTCTTATAACAAGCTCGTCCGTTGCCGTCATGCCCTTGTAGAGAACATTGTCGCAAATGAGCATACCGCCCTTTTTAAGAAGCCGCATACAATCGTCGAGCATATGAATGTAATGAGCCTTCGGCCCGTCAAGGAATATAACGTCAAAAACCTCGTCCTCATCAATATATGAAATATAATCTCTCGCATCGGTATACACAACGTCAATCCTGTCCGACAGTCCCGCCTCAGTTATGTTTGATTTTGCCTTTTCGTACATTCCCTCATTAAATTCAAGCGTTGTAATATGTGCGTCGCACGCATTCGCCATAAGCATTGCCGAGTAGCCTGTCGCACATCCTACCTCAAGAATTTTTTTGGGCTGTTTTGCCATGATAAGAGTTTCCAAAAGCTTTGCTGTTTCCGGCTGAACGGCAGGAATTTCATTTTTCTCATTGTACTCCTCAAACTTTTTCATTATCCCTGTTCTTTTTTTTAAAATTTTTCTTATATATTCCGTAACATAAGGCTGCACTATCGCATCCTTTTCGTATTCTACCATTAAAAAAATCACTCAGCCTTTCTGTTTTTGGCTTTTAAATGTTCCTCATATGTTTTTGAGAAAATATGCTTTCCGTCAGAGCCGAGAACAAAATAAAGCGCGTCCGTACTTTCGGGATAAAGCGCCGCTTTTATACACTCCTCACCCGGTGACGAAATAGGTCCCGGTGGAAGTCCCTCATGAAGATATGTATTGTAAGGCGACTTGATTTTCGTATCCTCGGCAGACAAATTAGCTTTTCTCTGTTTTAAAATATACTGCACCGTAGCGCATGACTGAAGGCGCATATTAATCTTAAGACGATTGTAAAAAACGCCCGCTATTTTCGGTCTTTCCTCACCGCTTGACGATTCACGCTCGATTATCGAGGCAAGCGTTACAATCTCATCGGTTGTCATGTTAAGCTCCTTTGCACGCTTATAATACTCATCGGGGAAATGCTCGTCAAACGTTTTTAGCATGGTATCTACAATTTCTCTTGCCGTCACGCCGTCTTTAAACTCGTATGTTGCCGGGAACAAATACCCCTCAAGCAGCACTTCTCTTTCCGGGATATTTTCAAGAAATTTATAATCGTATTTTTCCGAAAGTGCATTATAAAAATCCTCCTCCGATACGAGATTCGACACCTTTTGTGCTATTTCCTTTATCTCGTACCCCTCCGGGATTACGATTTTATTAAGCTCGGGCGCAGCGTTTACGCATAAATTAAGTATATCGTCATAGCTCATTCCCCGCTCGATTTTAATTGTGCCGGGTTTTATTTTTCTGTCGTAATTTTCAAGCTTTGAAACAAGTCTGAATGCCGAAGGAAATCTTATTATTCCATCGTTTTTAAGCCCGTCCGCAACCTGTGATACGCTCATACCGTCGGTTATTTCAAATGTTCCGCCGCTGTGCACGCTTTTGATATCGGAAAACGCAAACAGCGCAAAAATCAAAGCCGATACGACAATAACGGCGCACATCAAAATCAGTGCAAGCTTTTTCGGATACGTTCTGCTTTCTTCACAAATACCCATAACTTTTCCTTTCAAAAAACGGTTTTATTTAAACGTGAGCAGTCCTCTGCTTTTATATATATAATCAAATCCCGATACTATCGTGAGAACCGTTGAAATCCAAACAAAAACATTTATTATAACAAAGTCCGCACGCCCAATCGGGAATATTAAAAGCAAAAACGCCACTATGACCGCAACCATTTGAGAAACCGTTTTAAGCTTTCCCCAAATACTCGCCGCTATCACCTCGCCCGTGCCTGCGGCAACAAGACGAACTCCCGATACGGCAAATTCTCTGAAAAGCACGATAATCAAAACCCACGGTGAAATAAGCTCCTTATCAACAAGTACAAGAAATGCGGCGCAAATGAGAAGCTTATCCGCAAGCGGGTCGGCAAATTTACCGAACGTTGTAACCTGATTGTACTTTCTTGCAAGCTTACCGTCAAGCAAATCGGTAACGGACGCAATAACAAATACCGCAAGAGCCGCCGCCATGGCAGGTTTTCCGTCCATAAGAGCCGCCGCCATGAACACGGGTACAAGTATAACTCTCAAGAGCGTAAGCTTATTCGGTGTATTCATCACT
This sequence comes from uncultured Clostridia bacterium, assembly GCA_934486495.1. Classification (GTDB taxonomy): domain Bacteria; phylum Bacillota; class Clostridia; order UBA1381; family UBA1381; genus RGIG9115. The sequence continues at coordinate 18,490 of CAKSPW010000036.1, read as the reverse complement.
GATCTACTCTCCTTCCGGTAAGGTCGTATTCATCGCAGTCGAGAATCTCAACCTTAACAAATTCGCCCATTTTAACCTCGTCCTCAGCCGCAAAATAAACAAGACCGTCAACGTCTATTCCGTCAGCTTTGCTTCTGCCGAAGTACATAAAGCAATCCTCATCGTAGCCCTCGCACAAAACTTCTACAATATCGCCAAGCTTATCCGCATTTTTTTCAAGGCTTATATCTCTTTGTATGCTCATAAGCGTATCAAAACGACTTTTCTTTGTTTCCTCATCAATTTGACCGTCAAACGTAGCTGCAGGCGTATTCTCCTCGGGTGAATATGTAAATACACCCATTCTTTCAAACCGTGCCTCGCTTACAAAATCGCAAAGCTCGTCAAACTGCTCCTCTGTTTCACCCGGAAATCCGACAATAATTGACGTTCTTATGGTAACGTTCGGTATTCTTTCACGTAAATCAATTATTCTTTTTCTTATCTCGGCAGAAGTTGTTCTCCTTGCCATACGGCGCAAAATATCGTTGTTAATATGCTGAATCGGCATATCTATATAAGGACAAAGCTTTTCCTCGGCGGCAAAAACGTCGATCAGCTCGTCCGTTATCGCCTCGGTGTAGAAATAGTGTACTCTTATCCATCTCAAGCCGTCAATTCTGCAAAGCTTTCTCAAAAGCTCCGCCAACCGATACTCGCCGTAAATGTCAATTCCGTAACGCGTCGTATCCTGGGCAATTACAATAAGCTCCTTTATTCCGTCATTTGCAAGCTTTTGTGCCTCATCTAAAATATCTTCCTCTTTCCTGCTTCTGTATCTTCCTCTTATTTTAGGTATGGCACAGTAGGTACAGTTATTGTCACAGCCTTCGGCAATTTTAATATACGCCGACGTGCTGCCCGTTGTAAGTATTCTCGGCAAACCCTCGGGTACATCGCAGTCCATATGTCCGTAAACGGCAGGACGTTCACCCGTTGTGGCAATATCTATTATTTCGGCAATTTTATCGTAATCTCCAACGCCTACAATTGCGTCAATCTCAGGAAATTCTCTTAAAACCTCCTCGTTGTATCGCTCTGCAAGACAGCCTGTCACTATCAAAAGTCTGCATCTGCCCTTTTTGTACTCCGCCATTTCAAGAATTGTGTCGATAGACTCCTGTTTTGCGCTTTCTATAAAGCCGCAGGTGTTTACGATTATAACATCGGCATCCGCCGCATTATTTACGAGCTTTGCACCCTTTTTCGACAAAACGCCGAGCATTATTTCCGAATCGGTTGTGTTTTTTGCGCATCCGAGTGAAATCATTCCAATATTAAAATTCATCTGTCATTAACCTTTCCAAAGCATTTTTTATATCTGTCAGCTCATAACCTCTGTACATAAAATATCTTATAATCTTATCACGGTTTTTTCTTTCAAAATTGCCCTGCGCCTTTTTTTCAACAAGACTCAAAAGCGTATCTTCATCATCGGTAAAATCCTCCAAAACCTCACGGGCAATCTCCTCCGATATGCCCTTTTGCCTAAGCTCCGCATAAATTCTGCGTTTGCCGAGCTTTTTAAGATTTGCAAGATCATGCGCAAGCGCATATGCGTATTTTTCATCGTTTAAAAAATTGTATTCGGTGCAAAACTCAACGGTGCGCTCAATATCCTCCTCGTCCGCCCCGAATCTTTTAAGCTTATCGGTAAGCTCCTTTGCCGAGTGACTTCTGTATTCCAAAAGCCTGAGCGCCTTTTCTTTTACATCTTCAAAGCTTTTTTTGTTTTCTTCCATTTCAGTCCTCTAATTTAAAATACTCAAAAATCTCACCGAAATCAACACCGGCAACCACCTTGTTTTTATATTTTTCCAAAAGATGCTTGTATCCCGACGTAAGCGGTGCCGGACGTATTCCGTATTCAAGCGACAAATATGCCTCCAAAAATGCCGACAAATGGTCGCAGCAGCGTATTATTTCACCGTCAATCGGATTGTAAGCGTCGTCATTGAAGCACTCGTTTATCTTATCGGATGTTGTCGGTACAATTTCTCCGTCATACACAATTTTCGAGGTAAATTCATCCTTTGTAAAATATCTTACCTCATCATGCCACTTTTTCGGTAAAAGCTTAAAGACGGAATTTTCCATTTCATCGTCCTCAATGCCCTTTATTATATCGTCAAGACCCTGAACGCCCGTTTTTACGGGTGATACTATATCCCGTGTAAGCGCTTCGGGAATATCGTGAAACAAGCCGCCGAAAAAGTCGTTTACAAGCCGTCTTTCACAGCATCCTGCCTCAAGTGCCGAAAAATATGAAAGAATTGCAACAACAAGCATATGCCCCATAACGAACGTATTCGGCATTCTCGACGCCTTTGCCCAGCGCTGCTGATAGCGAAGCTTACCTAAAAGCGACATAAACTCGCCCAAATACGGACTTCCCATAAAGTATTTGTAGCCCTCGAACGTGTCGCATCTTGCAAGACCCTTTGCCATTTCCGCCTTAACGCTTTCAATTTCGTATGTTTTTGTGTTGAGCGGATATATAATCTGAAATTCAAAGTATGTAGCCTGATAATGAGCCGCCGTTAAAATTTCCTTTTCAAGCGCACTGTACGATTTATCCTCGTAATACATTTTCATACGCTCGAAAAATCCGCCTTTTATCGGCTTTAAAATCGGCTCCAGCTGTGTTAAAACCCAATCGTTTAACTGCTTACCCTTTTCTTTTACAAGACGGTGATAAATGGGAGGCTTTATATCGGTAAGAATAATTCTGTGGAAAAATTCAAATATACCGCCCTCCGTAAGACGTTTCCAATTAACCTTTTCGCCCTCGCATTTTGCAAGCACGTATGCGTAAAACATCTTATGCGCCTGCTTGTCAAGCTCCGTAAAGCCTGTCCACGGACGTATGTGGTCGTTCCAACGCTGAATTGCCGCCGCCTCGTATATCGTTGTGATAAGTGACTTGGTAATCATTCACAGCACCTCTTTCAAAACCCAAATTATTTCAGATTTCCGCATTGTTCGGAAGAATCAGTCTGTCACGCCTTACGCAAATAAATGACGTTTTAAAGCATTCATCATATTTTTCAAGTGCGGCTATAACAGTTTCCGGCTTCAGATTATATTCGTTTCCGCATGAAACACACATTTTATAAGTAACGATATTTCCTTCCGTCTTTTCCTCTCTGAGAGAGTAGATATAGCTTCTTATATCTGACTCCTTCTCGCCGCTTTTTGTTTTTTTCATAACCACAAGCGACTCGTTTTTTAATACCTTTTCAATATTGCACGGCTTTGCACCGTCCGCAAGCTCCGCCATAACGGTGTATTCGGCTCTGTTTATCTTGTTTATATCAATTTCTTTTGCCGAAAGCTTGTAAATTCCGGTTATTTCATACCCCGGAGGGAAAGCGCTGTTTATGCGCCGTACTATCTCCTCGGGTGAAAACTCATCGGTAAATCCGACCTTCATATATTCTCCGCCCGATGTTACGCCGACCGAAAGCGGCATTGCAACCGTCATCACAGGGTGCGGATTAAAGCCCTCGGAATAAAGAAAATCTACTCCGCTTCTTCTTACCGTTCTGTGAAAAAGACGCATAAAATCAAGGTGAGAGATGTATTTTACACGCTCGTCACGTGTATATTTTAAAATGTACTTACTCATAGCAAACCCCCGTTTTAAACGATGCGGCGCCGCAGCCTGCGCATTTTTCACGGCAATTTTGAGTAGTTTCTCCTCTGTGCGCTTTTTCGCTTTCGTTTTGCAAAAACTTCTTCGTAACGCCGACATCTATATGCTCCCACGGGAAAATCTCGTCATATGAACGTTCTCTAGACGTATAAAAATCAGGATTGACTCCGCATTCGTCAAATGCCTGCATCCAAAGCTCAAAATTAAAATGCTCGTTCCAGCCGTCAAATTTACAGCCGAGTTTAACGGCTCTTTCTATAACCTTTGCAAGTTTTCTGTCGCCTCGTGCAAACACACCCTCAAGATAGCTTGTTTTGTTATCGTGCCAATTATATCGTATGCGCTTTGATTTAATTGCGCCCTTCAGAATATTCTGCTTTTCAATCATTTCATCTCTTGTTGCCTGTCTTGCCCACTGAAAAGCGGTGAAAGGCTTCGGAACAAAGTTTGAAGTGCTGACGGTTATGTTTATGTTCTTTGCACGGTTTTCCTTTGGAGTTTCAAAATAAACGGAAAGCACCTTTTCGGCAAGTGCCGCTATACCCTCAACGTCCTCTCTCGTTTCCGTGGGAAGTCCGACCATGAAGTAAAGCTTAACTGTCGTATATCCGCCGTCAAACAGCATTCTGACAGAGTGCATTATATCCTGCTCCGTTATGTTTTTGTTTATAACGTCACGCAGTCGCTGAGTGCCTGCCTCGGGCGCAAATGTAATGCCCGATTTTCTCACCTTTTGAATTTTTTTCATAAGCTCAAGAGAAAAATTATCTATTCTGAGCGACGGAAGCGAAAGATTTATCTTTTTCTTCTCCGTTATTTCCAAAAGCCTGCTTGTAAGCTCCGGCAGCTCGGTATAATCACTTGTTGACAGCGATGAAAGAGAAATCTCATCAAAGCCGGTTGATGAAAGAAGCTTTTCGGCAACATCAATAAGTCTGTCCGCACTTCTTTGTCTTACCGGTCTGTAAACATATCCCGCCTGGCAAAAGCGACAGCCTCTTATACAGCCTCTGAATACCTCCAAAACGGCTCTGTCATGCACAACCTCACCGAACGGAACAATAACCTTTTCAGGCGTAAAAGCATTTGAAAAATCGGTCATTATACGTTTTTTGATTGTTTTCGGTGCGTGCGGATTGTTTGGCTTAATTTCCTTTACTGTACCGTCCTCATTATATTCAACGTCATAAAACGACGGAACGTACACACCGGGAATATCTGCCGCAGCCTCAAGAAATTCCTTTCTCGATTTTCCGCTGCCCTTCCACTCGGCATATGCGTCCATAAGCTCGTTTATAACCTCCTCACCCTCGCCGAGCATGAACAAATCTATAAAATCGGCAATCGGTTCGGCATTGTACGCACACGGTCCGCCGGCACAAACAAAAGGCTGTCCGGCTTTTCTGTCCTTTGCGTAAAGCGGAACATCAGCAAGGTCTAACATATTTACAACATTTGAATACGAAAGCTCATATTGAAGCGTAAATCCGAGAAAATCGAAATTTGTAACCTCATCGCCCGTTTCAAGCGCAAAAAGCTTCATATCGTTCTTTCGCATCAGATTTTCCATATCTGTCCACGGTGCAAAAACTCTTTCGCAGTAGGTGTCTTCTCTTTCGTTTAATATATGATAAAGTATTTTAATTCCCAAATGCGACATTGCAATCTCATACAAGTCCGGGAAACAAAAACCGAATCTTATATTAACCTTTTCCTTATCCTTCATGCACGCATTAAGCTCACCGCCGGTATATCTGGTTGGCTTTTGAACCTGCATTAATATTTTATCTCGATTGGTAAAGTACATTAAAGTCTTATCTCCTAATCCAAAATTTCTATATTGTCGTTTTTATCGTCTGTACTTTTCTTTTTTCTGAACCCCGAAATTGCTCCGTTTAGCTTATCTATAAGTCCCGGAACCATATCAATTACCTTTGACGCCGTTGTATTGTCGCCGCTTGTCGGGATATATCTTACATTTCCGCCCGAAACAACAAGAAATCCCGCCGGCTTAACATTTGCACCGCCGCCGCAGCCGCCGCCAAACATTTTTTCGGAAACTGCCGAGCCTGCCTTGGGTGAGAAATCACTTCCGCCCGCACCGAAGCCGAACGATACCGAGGATATAGGGATAATTACCGTATCCTTATCGCATTTGACGGCGTCGCCCACAACCGTATCAACGTCTACCATAGTTTTGATGTTGTCCATTGCCGAATTCATTAAATCATTAATCGTATTACTCATTATAATCCTCCGTTTCGCCGCATTTACCTGTATTTTTTCAAAACCTTAAGTGTTTTTATGCCTATAACAATAATATGCACCGCACGTGTTTTACATATGCAGTCTGCATGCATATTAAAGCATTCGTTTTCAAAATCGGGTTTTATTTCCACATGATGCGCTTTCAGCACGGTGTTATGGTGAACAACCGATAAAAGCGTATAAACGGCCGCATTCAAAGCACCCGTCAAAATACCCGTTGTTGCCGCCGAATCGCAGCCGAAATTCAGTCTGAACGTTATATCCTCAACCACAAATGTGCGCTTTGCGGCATACGATAAAAGCCCCTTTAAATCGTCCTGCATTTTAATAAGTTTTTTTGCCTTTTCGTAAGGCGTCGGCTTTTCAGTTTGTTTTCGGCTATCATCTCCGCTTTTCTTTGCGGCTGACTTCTCTTTTTTATCCGATTTTTTTCTGCCGAGCGGTATTTTTACAAATCCGAACGACACAAAAAAGCTTACCGATTTATCGTAAATAACGAAAAAACGAATCGGGATAAAAAGAAGTAAAATCAAAACCGATACAAAAATAATTATAAAGGTCAAGGTCACTCACCCTCTGAAATTTCACTTATATTTTCCGTTATGCCCGATGAATCGTCCTTTGATGTATTCTCACCCGGCGAAATGTCTGCGCCGTTTTCATCCGCCGAACCGTTCCCGCTTTCGCCGTTTTCATTCGGCAAAACATCTTTCTCAGCAACGTCCTCAACGCCCTCGGCAATTTTTGAAAGGTCTACAACGGGTAATTCCGAAAGGTCGGAAAGTCCGAAGCACCTTAAAAAATTAACCGTAGTACCGTAAAGTATAGGTCTGCCGGGCGCGTTTAATCTGCCTTTTTCCTCCACAAGTCCACGCTCCAAAAGCCTGTTTACCGAGCCGTCTGAATTTATTCCTCTTATATATTCTATGCCGCTTTTTGTAACCGGCTGCTTATATGCTATAATCGCAAGCGTTTCCATTGCCGCATTCGACAGCGCCTGACGTCTTTGCTCGCCGAGAATAACCTGGATATACGTATAGTATTCCGGACGTGAGCATATTTGGTATCCGCCGTCAATATCAATAACGGCAAAGCCCCTGTGCTGTGAGTTATACTCATTTTTAAGCTCGTCAACCGCCGCGTCTATATCTTTTACACTGCTTTCAAGAGCGGCAGCAAGCTGTGCCGTTTTAACAGGCTCGCCCGCCGCAAAAAGTATGCCCTCAACGGCATATTTAAGCTTACTCATCAATCAAACAAATCCTCTCAAATCTACATTGTTTAGTATTCGTATTTTGCCGCACCCGCTGCCAATATAAGCTCTCCCGTGTTTTCATCATGCTCCGCATGGATTTTCGAAAGCTTAATCATTTCAAGAACGGCAAGGAATGTAGCAATCATTTCCGGCTTTGATATATCGCCCTTAAACAGCGAAATAAACGTTATGTTTTTCCTGCCGTGAAGTCTTTTGCAAACCTTTTCAACCATATCGTCAACGCTTACCTTTTCATGACCGACAATACCGGCAAACGCCGCCTTTTGCGGTTTCATACGGCGTTCTCTGCGTGATAAAATGCTGTCAAACGCATCCATAAGCTCGTCAAGCTCATGATGTCGGCTGTACGGCGGCAGAGGGAAATCAATCTTCTCGCTGTCACGAAACACCATGTTCTTTGTGGCAAACTCGTCTTTTCTGAGTTCGAGCGATGCCTCTTTGTATTTTTTGTACAATATAAGTCTGTTTGCAAGGTCCTCCCTCGGGTCCTCCTCCTCTTCCTCCTCTTTTTTAGGAAGAAGCATTTTCGACTTTATGTACAAAAGCTGTGAAGCCATTACAAGAAATTCGCCCGTATAGTCAAGGTCGGCATTTTCCTCACTGTTTATTATCTCAATATATTGGTCGGTAATTTCAAGTATCGGAATATCGTATATGCTGACCTTGTTTTTTTGGATAAGAGTCAGCAACAGGTCGAGCGGCCCTTCAAAATTATCAAGTCTGTAAGATACCTTTTCCATTTTTCACTCCGCTTTTATATAAATAATCCGACAATGTTTTTAACAGCCGCAAAAATGAAGCTGTACACAACCGCAACACCTCTGCCGATAATACCCTGAAAAACACCGAGCAGACAAAGAAGCATAAGAACATACATTATATAATGCTCATAGCGCAGAATTTGATAATACACGTTTCTCGGCATAAGCATACCGAAAATTTTAAATCCGTCAAGCGGCGGAAACGGTATCAGATTAAACACCATAAAGCACAAATTAAGCTGAACAAATCTGTTAATCACAGTATAAGCCAATCCGATTGCATTTAATGACGCACCCATATTGCCCATTATAATAACAACTATAACGCCGACGAGAAGTCCCAAAAATGCAAGTATAAAATTCGATATAGGACCTGCCGCCGCAGTAAGCGCCATACCTTTGTCACGATTTTTATAATACATCGGATTTATTTCAACCGGACGTGCCCAGCCGAATCCCGTAAAAATCATCAAAAGCGTTCCGATAATATCAAGATGAGCAAAGGGATTGAGCGTCAGTCTGCCCGTATTTCTCGGAGTAGGATCGCCGAGCTTGCTCGATACATATCCGTGAGCAAACTCATGTACCGAAAGCGCAATAAGCGTTGCCGGCACATTTATAAGTATTGTAGATAAGTTACGTATCATTTAAAAATTCTCCTAAAATTAATTATTGCTTATCGCAACAGTACCGGTAGAGTCGTCCCAGCCGACAGTAAAGCCGATTATATTGGCAAGATCACGGATTTTGAAGTAGTTGTTTTCGTTTATATTATATGCGCTCAAAACTTTTTTCTCGCCGTTTACTATAAGCGTTACATCTTTTTTCTCAATAACGGCACCTGTAAGTTCGGCACTGCCCGAAAGCTCGCCGCCGACGGGAGAATACTTCTTGCCCGTTGTGATTGAAATTGCAGATGACGCAGCGTCCCAGCTGATACTGAATCGGTTCACTCCCGTTGAAAGCACCATTGCAACATCACGTATTTTATAGTAGTTACTGCCGCTTGCAAACACGCCTGCCATATCGACGGTATTACCGTTTACCGACACTCTCGCCGTTGCCGGACGTACATTAATATGAGTCGGTAGATTGTATCGGTTTATAAAATCCTGAAGCTTTGTTCTGTTCGGAAAATCTCCGCTGTAAAAATCGTCATCGTAAATATCCTCGTAAGCGAGCGCACCAAACTGTGCAAAGTCATTTTTATTGACATTATCGCAAACAAGCGTATTGCCCGAAAGACTCAGCCTGTAATAATCTATGTTTGAAGTATATCTGCCTATTTCCTTACCAACGTAAATATTTTCGCCGCCGGCATCGTAAACCGTTATATCCTCAAGACAAGCGCCTGTAACATTATACGGAACCTCGATTGTGGTAAGCACGTTATCCTTAAACGTGATTCCCGAATATATTCCGCCGTTCGGACCTTTCTTAAGCAAAAAAGCCTCCGGTATTCCGTTTTGGTCAAGGTCGGTAAGGGCAATATCCGTATAAGACGGATTGTTCGTCATAAGCTTCATAAGTCTTGTAACAAACAAATCTCTCCATGTTTCCTCAGCATGAACGCTCCCGGCAAACGTAAGTATAACCGCAAGCAAAGCAGCTGTCTTTTTCATAAATAAATCATTCCTTTCATGTTTGCTCAAATTATCGCAAACCTAACCGCCGCAAATTCCGGCATTATCGATTATATACATACATATTTATTATAACCTAATTTTTTCGATTTGTCAAATCTGAAGAAAAAAATTAACATTTTCGCAAATATCGCACATTTTTTTGTGCAATTTGTTTAATAATTTCATGCTCGTTTTATCTAATTACGCACAAAAAATACAGTCAGGTGCAACGCTTTCGTAATATAAAAGTAAATTTACCTGCCTTTCGCAGCAAAAATCGTCCGACCGGGCTATGTATATCCATTGTGCAATATGCATAAAATCCTGTAAACGATTGAAAAAAATATTTTTTGTGTAAAATGATTTAATTCGTGGAATAAATTTCATTTGCCGCAAATATAATCATCTGTCGTGATTTATAATGTAGAATGTAAAATTATGTATAATCGGCGTCTGCCGAAAAATGTCGTAATATGTTGAATTTTGTCGAACAATGCAATATAATAATCGCATAAGGTTTTATTTGCATTAAAAAATTTTAATCAAACAAGAAGGGCTGCTTTGTATTTAACCGGTTTGCAAAGCAGCTTTTCTTATGTCCAAACTTCCATACATACCTTTTAATTGTAAACAATGTGTTAACTTTAGCACTCATTAGTTAAGAGTGCTAACAAACACTTGACAAATTGCTTTCATCGCGCTAAAATATATTATAAACATTACATATTGGAGGAATTACAATGGCAAAAGGAAATATATCGGTTAATTCGGAAAACATTTTCCCGATTATAAAAAAATGGCTCTACTCCGATAAGGACATCTTTTTGAGAGAGCTTGTATCAAACGGCTGTGACGCTGTTACAAAAATGAAAAAGCTTGTCGGCATAGGCGAGGCTGACGACGGCGGCGACAATAACTACAAAATTGAAGTGACAATTGACGAAAAGGCAGGCACGCTTAAAATATCCGATAACGGTATCGGTATGACGGCGGAGGAAATTGACAAGTACATAACTCAAATCGCTTTTTCGGGCGCAAACGACTTTCTTGCAAAATACAAAGATGAGAAAAATCCCGATCAGATAATCGGTCATTTCGGCTTGGGATTTTATTCGGCATTCATGGTTGCGGATAAGGTTATAATAGATTCTCTTTCATATCAAAAGGGTGCAAAAGCGGCAAAGTGGATTTGTGACGGCGGTCTTGAATATGAGCTTACGGACGGCGAGAGAACGACGAGAGGAACGGATATAACGCTGTTTCTCGGTGAGGACGGAAAAGAATTTAAATCCGAATACGCAATCCGTTCGATACTTAACAAATACTGTGCATTCCTCCCCGTCGAGGTATATCTTATAAACGCAAACGAGGAAAAGAAGGACGATGCACCTGTTGAGGAAGCAAAGCCGGTAAATGATACAAATCCGCTTTGGATTAAAAAGCCGTCCGACTGCACGGATGAGGAATACAAGCAGTTTTACACAAAGGTATTCATGGACTTTAACGAACCTCTTTTCTGGGTACATCTTAATGTCGATTACCCGTTTAAGCTTAAAGGTATTTTGTATTTCCCGAAAATCAACCACGAGTTCACGGTAAACGAGGGTCAGATTAAGCTCTACAACAATCAGGTATTCGTTGCTGACAACGTAAAAGAGGTTATACCTGAATTTTTAATGCTTTTAAAGGGTGTTATCGACTGTCCCGACCTTCCGCTTAACGTTTCGAGAAGCTTTTTGCAAAATGACGGCTATGTGAAAAAAATTCAGGCTCATATTACAAAAAAGGTTGCGGACAAGCTTTTGGGTATTTTCAAAAAAGAGCGTGAAAGCTTTAATAAGTATTGGGACGATATAAGCATATTCATCAAATACGGCTGTATGCGAGATGAGAAATTCTACGAAAAGGTTAAGGATATAATCATTTACAAGACAACGGACGGCGAATATGTAACGCTCAGCGACTATCTCGGCGAAAAGGAAAGCAAGGACGTATACTACACCTCGAATAAAGACCGTCAGTCGCAGTATATAAAGCTGTTTGAGGAGCAGGGCATTAAGGTTTTGGAGCTTTCGACAATGATGGATACTCAGTTTATGTCGTTCGAGGAAATGAAAAACGAAGGCGTTAAATTTAAGCGTGTTGACTCAAACGCATCAGACTTATCAAACGGCGGCGATGAAAAAACAGATGAAAACGACAAGCTGTCGGAGATAATGAAAGCGTCCGTTCCCGAAGGCACGAAAATTGAGGTTAAGTCGCTTAAAAACACAGCTATCCCGGCGGTAATACTTTTAGGCGAGGAAAGCAGAAGAATGCAGGAGATGTACAAGGCATACGGTCAGCAAATGGCGGCTATGGCAGGAATGTTTAAGGACGAGTACACGCTTATCCTTAACTCATCAAACGCACTCGTTAAAAAGCTGCCCTCCCTTTCGGACGATGACGCAAGACTTGTGTGCGACAATATATACGATTTGGCAATGCTTTGCAACAAACCGCTTCCGGCAGAGCAGATGACAAAGTTTATCGAGCGAAGCAACATGATTATGGAAAAGCTTGCAGACGTAAAATAAAACAAAATCCGGGCATATCAAAAAGCTGAAGTTTTTCGGTATCCCGTGACCGCAAGAAGGCTGTTTGAAAAGCAAATCAACTTTTTAAACAGCCTTTTTTTCTGTCGATATTACCAAATAAAACGGATAAATACGCAAAATATGAAGTCAGATTTAAAAATTTGGATAAGTCTATTGAAATATGCAAAAAAACATGATATAATAGAATCATTATATGGATTTTTACGCAAGGAGATGTAAAAGCAAATGAAATTAGGTATAGTAGGACTTCCCAACGTAGGAAAATCAACGCTTTTCAACGCAATTACAAAAGCAGGTGCGGAATCGGCAAACTACCCGTTTTGCACAATTGAGCCGAATGTGGGGGTTGTTGACGTTCCCGACGAGAGAATAGACACACTCGCAAAGATGTATAACCCGAAAAAGGTTACGAGAGCCTATATAGAATTTGTCGATATAGCAGGTCTTGTCAAGGGTGCAAGCAAGGGCGAGGGTCTCGGCAACAAATTCCTGTCACATATTCGTGAGGTGGACGCAATAGTTCACGTGGTAAGATGCTTTGAAGATGAGAATATTACTCACGTTGACGGCTCCGTTGACCCGATTCGTGATATTGAAACGATTAATCTTGAGCTTATTTTTTCCGATGTTGAAATAATCGACAGAAGAATTGACAGAACAAAAAAAGCAATGAAGGGCGATAAGTCACTTGCCGCCGAGCTTGAGCTTTTAGAGCGTGTAAAAGCGGCTTTGGAGGATGGAAAACCCGCAAGAAGTCTTGAGTATTCCGATGACGAGGAGCAAATAATGAAGGAAATTGCCCTCATATCCATGAAGCCTGTTATATATGCCGCAAACGTGGCGGAGGATGATTTTGCAAAGGGTATAGAGAACAATCAATTTGTAAACAGAGTAAAAGAATTTGCAAAAGACGACAATGCGGAGGTTATGCCCGTTTCGGCAAAAATAGAGGAAGAGATTTCACAGCTTGACGGCGACGAAAAGGCTATGTTCTTAGATGAACTCGGTATGAGCGAATCCGGACTTGACAGACTTATAAAGGCAAGCTACAAGCTGCTCGGACTTATAAGCTATTTAACGGCAGGCGAACCGGAAGTAAGAGCATGGACGATTACAAACGGCACAAAAGCTCCCCAGGCAGCAGGAAAAATCCACTCCGATTTTGAAAGAGGATTTATTCGTGCCGAGGTTGTGTCATACGACGATCTTATGGCGTCGGGTACAATGGCTGTTGCCAAGGAAAAAGGACTTGTACGCTCCGAGGGCAAGGATTATGTCATGAAGGACGGAGATATAGTTCTTTTCAGATTTAACGTTTAATATGAAAAAAATAAAAGCGGCGGATAAAAATATAATTCTCATCATATTTGCGGTATTGATTGTACATATCGTAATATGGATGTTTTCGGGTAATTCGCCGCTTTCGGTCAACCCGTATAATTCCTATCTTTTGCAGGCACAGGCATGGCGTGACGGAAGTCTTGATTTGGGACGCGGATATTCTCACCTTGAGCTTGCGGAGTACGACTACCGCTTTTTTGTAAGCTTTCCGCCCTTTCCGTCAGTTGTGTACTTCCCGTTTGTAATGCTCGGCATTCCCGTGTACGAGGGCTTATTTGCGCTGGCATTTGCTTTGGGCGGCGCCGTTATTACCTATCTTATATTAAAAGGCGAGGGCGTATATTCTTCTCGTGCGCTTATGTATACGCTTATTTTCTGCTGCGGCTCAAATCTGCTTTTTGTATGTATTGATGCGTGGGTTTGGTTTATTGCTCAAAATATGTGCTACACGCTTACAGCCGCCGCAATTTACTGTGCGCTTAAAAAAAGAGGATTTTTGTCGTTTCTGCTATGGTCGTTCGCCGTTGGGTGCAGACCGTTTCAGGTGCTGTATTTTCCGCTTCTTTGCATGATTCTGTCAAGCAGGTGCGGCGGCAAAGCGTTTGTTAAAAAGTATTGGCAAATTTTCGGTGCGGCATCAGTTGCTGTATTTTATATGTGGCTCAACTACGCAAGGTTCGGAAATATATTCGAGTTCGGGCATAACTATCTTCCCGAATTTATCGAGTCGAAAAACGGACAGTTCAGCCTGACATATTTAAAAAACAACCTTATCTCACTGATACGCCTCCCCGGCATAGGTGAAAACGGTGCGCTTAAAATGCAGCAATTCGACGGAATGAACATACTTCTTGCAAGTCCCGTATTTGCGGTTTCACTGCTGATGTGCTTTAAAAAAGGTAACACCGTGCAAAAGCAAACCGCTCTGATACTCGCCGTATTTGAAATACTTTTAATCTGCTGTCACAAAACAATGGGCGGCTGGCAGTTCGGCAATAGATACACAAACGATATTTTGCCGTTTGCACTTTTCATTATAGCCGTAACCGACAAAAAGCAATCCGACAGCATACCGCTTAAGCTTCTTATGCTCTACGGAATTATATTTAACGTTGTCGGCACTGTTGTATGCAATCTCAACGCTATGTAAACAAGGAGGAATTTTTATGTACGGCAAATTTGCGGCCGTTTATGACAGGCTCATAAAAAAAGATATTGATTATTCTCGTATTGCCGATTTTCTTGAAAATCTCTTTGACAGCTACGGAAAAAATCCCAATCTTGTATGCGACCTTGCATCAGGCAGCGGAAATATCACAATCCCGATGGCTATGCGAGGATACGATATGATAGCCGTTGACTCATCATGCGATATGCTCAACCTTGCAAGGCAAAAGGCGGCGGATAACGGACTTGATATTCTTTTTCTCAATCAGGATATGACAAAGCTTGACCTTTTCGGAACGTGCGACGCATTTTTATGCATGATTGACGGGTTTAACTACATAATGAGCCTTGAAAAGCTCAAAGAAATCTTCAGTCGCATAAGAACATGCTTTATTGAAAATGACGGCATATTTGTTTTTGACATAAGCTCCAAATACAAGCTCAAAAGCGTGCTTGGGAACAACACGTTTATCTATGACACGGAAGATATATTCTACACATGGGAAAACAGCTTTAAAAAAGGTATTTGCCGTATGGATTTAAGCTTTTTTATAAAGGATAAGCATGGAAAATACAAACGTGTAAACGAACGTCAAATTCAGCGTTCGTACAGCGCTGAGGAAATCACTTCGGCGCTTAAAGAGGCAGGTTTTTCTCACGTTGACGTGTACGGCGGATTTGATTTTAAAAAACCGCGTGCGCATGATGAGCGCCTTGTTTTTGCGGCACTTGCTTAAAATATACCTTTATTTTTAATCAAGTCATGGAAATTTGTACAAAAAACTCCTATTTATATTGACATATACAGAATTATGAGATATAATAAACTAAACAACAGGATTTATTCTGTTTAACAAGCTCTATATGAAAGGAACGTGAATGTTATGACATACGCAGAAGCATTTTCCAAAATCAAAAAAAAGCTTGCAAAGGCTGATACAAAAGGCTTTGACGGCGATTTTGCGGTTCAGGTTACAATCAAGGATGAGGACGCGGCAGGAACATTTTATTGCGCGTTCATAGGCGGAGAATTTTCCGTTGAGCCGTACGATTACCGTGATAATTCGGCAGCTGTTGATGTTACGGTGGCGGATTTTATTAAGCTTGTTGAAGGAAAAACAACCGCTCAAAAGCTTCTCGATTCGGGAAAGCTTGATATTTTCGGAAATATCGGCGCACTTGAAATGCTCGGCGGCACGGTAAAGACCGCACCGAGAAAAAAAGCTGTGAAAAAGGAAACGGCAAAAAAAGAAACCGTAAAGAAAGAAACAGCTAAAAAAGAAGCCGTAAAGAAAGAGGCTCCCGCAAAAAAGGAAACGCCAAAAGCCGCTGAAAAAAAGGCTGACGCCAAAACAGCCAAAGCAAGTTCATCAAAAAAGGCTGACGCCAAGACAGCTGAAGAAAAACCTGCAAAAGCAACAGCAAAGAAAACAGAAAAAAAGGCTGCAAAGTCTAAATAAGATACACAAAGAGACTGAAGCATCCTTCGGTCTCTTTTTTCATACGGAGGCAACGCAATGAGTTTTACGGAAACAGTAAAGAGAAGAAGAACAATAAGAAAATTTGAAAATAAAGAAATCGACCTTGAAATTTTAAAGGATTTGGTTGACTCGGCAAGGCTTGCTCCCTACCCCGTCAATCTTCAGCCGCTTAAGTTTATGATTATCCGAAGCAATCCGAATGCACTTTTTAAATATACAAAATGGGCAGGGCTTTTAAAAGACGGCACTCCGAAAGAAAACGAGCGCCCGAAAGCGTACATTGCAGTAATCGGTGACAAAAGCATCAAAAAAAGCGACGACTTTTCGGTTGAGGGCGCAATAGCCTGCACAACAATGTCATATGCCGCCGAATTTTACGGACTCGGCAGCTGCTGGCTCGGCGCAATTGACAAAAGCGGTATAAAGGCTGAGCTGTCGCTTGATGATAAATATGAGGTTGTATATCTTCTTGCGCTCGGCTACCCGGCACAAAAAAGCCGCATCACTGAATACAGCGGAAGTACATCATACTATGAGCAGGACGGAGAAATACGTGTTCCAAAGCGTTCCGTTGATGATGTATTACTAAGCGAAAGGATTTAATAACATATGATTATTACCGTTGATATAGGAAACACAAATATAGTAATAGGCGGATTTGAAGGCGACAAGCTGTCTTTTAAATCACGGCTGAGCACAGACTCGAAAAAGACTGAAGACGAGTATGCCGTAATTATCAAAACAGCAATTTCAATGTATGATATAGATATATCCAACATAAAAGGCGCTGTAATATCATCTGTTGTACCGCCGCTTACAACCACACTCAAAAAGGCGATAGAGCTTTCATTCGGCGTGAGTGCGTTAACGGTAGGCCCCGGCATTAAAACAGGTATAAAAATAGTTTGCGACTCTCCGTCCGAGGTGGGCGCCGACCTGATTTGCGCAAGCGTTGCGGCTCATGAGCTTTACCACACAACAACCGTTGTAACCGATTTGGGTACGGCAACGAAATTTATAATTCTTACCGAGGACGGCTCATATATCGGTCTTTCAATTGCTCCGGGCGTTCTTATGGGAATCAACGCACTTTCAAGCGGTACGGCACAGCTTCCGCAGGTGGGACTTGAAGCACCGAGAAGCGTTATGGGTAAAAACACGGCAGACTGCATCAAAAGCGGAGCCGTTATCGGTCATGCGTGCATGATTGACGGTATGCTCGACAGAATTTCACAAGAGCTTGGCGGAGATATAAAATTTGTTGCAACGGGCGGTCTTGCCGAAAAAATCATTCCGAATTGCCTTCACAAAATAGAAATTGACGATGACCTTCTGTTAAAGGGTCTTAAAATAATATACGATAAAAACAAAAAATAAATCTAAATCATGCCGAGGAGGATACAAATTTATCCGCCTCGGCATGATTTTTTGAAAATAAAATAAATTTATGCTTTTACTTTATTCTCATAATCCTTTATCATGTTCTTTACCATTTGTCCGCCGACGCTGCCTGCCTGTCTTGAAGTAAGGTCACCGTTATAACCCTGCTTCAAATCAACGCCAACCTCACGTGCGGCTTCCATTTTGAAGTTTTCCATAGCCTGCTTGGCTTCGGGAATCATAATCTTATTCTTGCTCATTTTAATTGCCTCCTAATTTTTTTGTTTTGTGTCGATTTGTATCGACTACACTCATATTTTGTTCAGATAATAAATTTATATTCAAAAAAAATTTGCCATATTTATAACTTTTTATGCTAAAAAACGATAAAAAGAAAGACATTTTTTTCGTCAAATTATTTATTTTAATAAAAAAACACTTGATTTATCATAATATATATGATATACTTATATATAGTATCAATCGGAGTAATCGATTATATGAAAGGGAGCTGACAAAAATGGCAGATTTTAATGTTGATGATATGTTTGACAAAATAAAAAGCGGAGTTGTCAATGCTTCAAAAAGCGCCGGTGATTTTGCGAAAAATGCCGCTACAAAGCTTGACAACAAGACTCAGGAGGCTAAATTCAGATTTACCGCACGTGAACTTGAAAGCAAGCTAAACGGATACTACTGCTCAATAGGAAAGGCCGTTTACAGAGCGTACACAAACGGCGAGGAGGCAGAAGATTTTTCGGAAACGTTCGGCAGAATTGACGCAGTTAAGGAAGAGATAGAGCTGCTCAAAAGCCGCATTGCCGATATGAACGATTCGGCTGTTTGCACATCTTGCGGCGCATATGTCGGCAAGGACGATGTTTATTGTCCGAAATGCGG
>CAKSPW010000035.1 GCA_934486495.1 uncultured Clostridia bacterium | reverse complement strand
AAAATTATTTTTTTTAAATACCCGACTTTTAAAAGCTGTGCGCCGTCAATCGCTGACGACTATTTTAGTATACCATAGCTTTGGGATAAAGTCAACACTTTTTTTGTTTTTTTATGTCATTTAATCAAATTGCACAACTTATTTTGATTTGCACAACGCTTTAATTATACAAATGGTTCAACAATACTTATATCAATTGATTTTGCCATGTGTTTGTGGTAAAATTAATATGAGCAAATATTATTGAAATGAGATTTTACATGAATGATTTTAATATTTATTACATGAAGCAAGCAATATTGCAGGCAAAAAAAGCTGCCGCAATCGGCGAGACTCCGATAGGCGCTGTAATTGTTCACGACAATAAAATCATTGCGCGAGCGTATAACAAACGTGAAACAAAAAAAAGTCCGCTGTGCCACGCAGAAATTATAGCAATACAAAAGGCTGCAAAAAAGCTTGGCGGATGGCGGCTTCCCGATTGTGCAATGTATGTAACACTTGAGCCGTGCCCGATGTGTGCCGGCGCCATTATCCAGTCGAGAATTGACAATGTGTATTTCGGCGCATATGATGATAAAATCGGCTGCTGCGGTTCAAAAATCGACTTGTTTGAAAAGGGTTTGTTCTATTATAATGTAGAAATAAACGGCGGCATCTTAGAAGACGAATGCAAGGAGCTTCTGCAAAGCTTTTTCAAAAATCTCAGAGAACAAAAACGTAAAAGGAGAATTACAGAAAATGAAATTTGATGACAAGCAGAAAAAAATAATTTGCGCGGTTATCGCCGTTGCGATGATTATTCCCGTTGTGCTCGGCGCAATCGGAATTATTGCAAGCTTTTAAAAATGAAAAGGAAAAAGATTATTTCACTTCTTCTTTCTGTGATAATATTATCCGCAGCAGCTGTTATGGGAATTAATACACACGTTATACGCTATTCCGAATGCTTTATTGAAGATGATTTTGCAAAGGACGAATTTGACGCAATACTTGTTCTCGGCTGCGGTGTTTTGCCAAACGGCAACCCGAGCGGAATGCTTGCGGACAGAATCAGAAAAAGCGTTGAGCTGTACAAAAGCGGCGTTTCAAAAAAAATAATCATGAGCGGTGACCACGGAAAAGATGATTACGATGAGGTTAATACCATGAAAAGCGCTGCAATTTCAGCCGGTGTACCGTCGGAGGATATTTTTATGGATCATGCCGGTTTTTCAACATACGACAGTATGTACCGAGCGAGAAATATTTTTAGAGCCGAAAAAATCCTCGTCGTAACGCAGAATTACCATTTAAAAAGAGCCGTCTACATTGCAAGACATTTAGGACTTGACGCATACGGTGCAAATGCCGATTACCGCACATATCGCAGCCAATATATACGGGATGCGAGAGAAGCCGTTGCACGCGTAAAGGATTTTTTCTCATGCATTATAAAGCCGCCGCCGAAATATCTCGGTGAAAGCATTCCCGTAAGCGGAAACGGCGATATTACAAATGATTACGGTTCGTAAGTCGGAGGGGTCATAAATGAAAAAATTAAAAGTTATAACAGGCAAGCTTCTGTACGGACTTATAGGCACTCATTTGCCGACGTCATTTTCACCGATAAAGATAGGGCAAAAAAAGTTCCGTGCGCTTTGCGGAAAGCTCATTCTCAAAGATTGCGGAAAAGATATTAATATAGAAAACAAAGCTAAGTTTTCAAGCAAAATACATCTCGGCGACCGATCGGGGATAGGCATTGACGCTTTTATCGACGGCACCGTATATATAGGAAATGATGTTATGATGGGGCCGCACTGCACAATATACACCAAAAACCACAAGACGGATGATATAACAAAAACAATGCGAGAGCAGGGAGACGATACCGAAAAGCCCGTATATATCGGCGATGATGTATGGATAGGCGGAAACGTCACCATTCTGCCGGGCGTAAACGTAGGAAGCCACAGCATACTTGCGGCTTGCTCCGTCGTCACAAAAGACGTACCGGAATGGGCAGTTGTCGCAGGAAATCCTGCAAAGGTAAAAAAAATGAGAAAATAAAAGAATAAATACTTGACTTTTCGCAGTATTTGGTATACAATTATATAATATATATTTATGCCGCAGACACGGCAGAACGGAGGATTACAATGTCAAGAAAACTGTTTACCTCTGAATCGGTTACAGAGGGACATCCCGATAAAATTTGCGATCAGATTTCTGACGCCATACTTGATGAAATTTTAAAAAAAGACCCAACGGCACGTGTTGCCTGCGAAACAACCTGCACAACGGGATTAGTTTCGATTATGGGCGAAATTACAACAAATTGCTATGTTGATTTTAACAAAATTGCAAGAGATGTTGTACTCGATATAGGATATGACAGAGCAAAATACGGCTTTGACGGAAACACCTGTGCCGTTATAACATCAATAGACGAGCAATCTCCCGACATCGCTCAAGGCGTAAATTCGGGAATAGAAAACAGAGAAAACGGCGGAAATGATGTGGACAACTCAACAGGAGCAGGCGACCAAGGAATGATGTTCGGATACGCTTGCGACGAAACACCCGAGCTTATGCCGCTTCCGATTTCGCTTGCGCACCGCCTTACAAAAAAGCTTACCGAGGTAAGAAAATCCGGGAAGCTCGACTATCTACGTCCGGACGGCAAATCTCAGGTTACGATAGAATATGAAAACGATGTTCCGAAAAGAGTAGACACTGTTGTTATTTCAACGCAGCATTCCGACTCGGTAACTCTTGAGCAGATAAGAAAAGATATTAAAGCATACGTTATAGATCCCATAATACCGTCAAATTTAATTGATGAAAGCACAAAAATCTATATAAATCCGACCGGCAGATTTGTTGTTGGCGGGCCCCAAGGCGACAGCGGTCTTACAGGCAGAAAAATAATCGTTGATACTTACGGTGGCTATGCTCGTCACGGCGGCGGTGCATTTTCCGGCAAAGACCCCACAAAGGTTGACCGTTCGGCAACATATGCGGCAAGATGGGTTGCGAAAAATATTGTTGCCGCAGGGCTTGCAAAAAAATGTGAGGTTCAGCTTGCGTACGCAATAGGAGTTGCGCACCCGGTATCGATAATGGTTGATACATTTAATACGGGTACGGCAGATGACGAGATAATCGAAAAGGCTGTTGAAAAGGTTTTCGATCTTCGTCCGTACTCGATAATCCGTGACCTTGATTTGAGAAAGCCTATTTACAAACAACTTGCGTCATACGGTCATGTCGGAAGAGAAGACCTTGATGTAAAATGGGAAATTTGTGATAAAGCAGATTTGCTGAGCGAGACAGTAAAGGAGCTTTTATAAAATTATAACCCTTTAATGAACTAAGGCTGTTTAAAAAGTCGATTGACTTTTTAAACAGCCTCTTTTATGTCTGTGCCAAAAGATGTATATATAGGCAAGCGTAGCTTAAAACGATTACATCAAAATGTCGCTCACCGTTTATTCAACGTCCTGAAGGGCGTCAAATCCTTCTTCACCGGTTCTCACCTTTATAACGTTTTCAACATCGTAAACAAAAATCTTACCGTCACCGATGTGACCTGTATAAAGAACCTTTTTTGCCGTTTCAATAACTGTCTTTACCGGAACCTTGCAAACTACAATTTCAACCTGAATTTTCGGAAGAAGCGTAGCCTCGTTTATTACGCCTCGATAGTATTCGGGCTTACCTTTTTGTATGCCGCAGCCCAACACGTGCGTTACGGTCATTCCGGTAATTCCTATATTCATCATTGCAGCCTTAAGTTTTTCAAACCTCTCTTGCTTGATTACTATTTCTATCTTTGTCATCTTAACATCGCTTGCAACGGCGCGTGTATCCGAATCACTCTTAATGACAACCGGTACGGCATCATCAACAGATACATCTCCCGTTACCGCCGAAGAAATATCCGATGAATAAGAGTCTATAGCCGGCATAAAATCCGCATATGCGCTTGGCAGACCGTGTTCCGTCGCATCAAGACCCGTTATTTCTTCTTCTGCCGACGCTCTTAAACCGACTGTTGCCTTTATAATAAGGAAGGTTACCGTAATGGTAACGGCTGTCCACAAGCCTACTGAAAGGACACCCAAAATCTGCAATCCGAGAAGTCCGAATCCGCCGCCGTAGAAAAGTCCTGTAAGCTCTGACGACGGAGCTGATGTTGTTGCAAAAAGTCCAACCGCAATCGTACCCCATATACCGTTTAGGCAATGAACCGCAACGGCACCGACGGGATCGTCCACATGAAGCTTATAATCAAGAAGCCATACGCCGAACACTACAAGCACACCGGCAACAGCGCCGATTATAATTGAGCCTAAAGCATCCGTAACATCGCATCCTGCCGTAATTGCAACAAGTCCGGCAAGCGATGCGTTAAGACACATAGATACATCCGGTTTGCCGTATTTTATCCAAGTAAAAATCATACATGATACCGTAGCTACGGCAGGCGCAATTGTTGTTGTAACGAATATCGAGCCGAGCTGCTCAACACTTGTTGCTGCCGCACCGTTAAAGCCGTACCAGCCAAGCCAAAGGATAAACACACCGAGCGCGCCGATTGTCAGGTTATGACCCGGAAAAGCGTTTACCTTTATCACCTTTCCGCTCTTATCCCTGTTAAACTTTCCGATACGCGGACCAAGTATTTTTGCGCCTATTAATGCTGAAATTCCGCCTACCATATGTATTGCACACGAGCCCGCAAAATCATGAAATCCCATATCGGAAAGCCAGCCGCCGCCCCAAATCCAATGTGCCTCAACAGGATATATAACTGCGGAAATTACAGCCGAATAAATACAGTATGAAAGAAATTTTGTTCTCTCTGCCATAGAACCGGAAACTATTGTAGCTGCCGTTGCGCAAAATACAAGGTTAAATACAAAGTTCGACCAGTCAAAGCTTTCATAAGCCGTGAATATGTCAAATCCGGGTTTTCCTATAAGCCCGACCATATCCTCGCCAAGAAACAGTCCGAAACCGATTATAATAAATACTATCGTACCTATACAAAAATCCATAAGGTTTTTCATTATGATGTTGCCGGCGTTCTTCGCTCTTGTAAATCCCGTTTCAACCATCGCAAAGCCCGCTTGCATCCAAAACACCAACGCTGCTCCTATAAGGAACCACACGCCGAATATGTTACTTGTTACAAATTCTTTTACTGCGCTTGTCATTTAAAATACCTCCCTTAACTGCCTTGCGGCGTTAAACGTCGTTAATAAATCTCAAGGAATCCTTAAATGTTTTATGAAAAAGCAGCTTACTTTTTCAGCTTTGCTCTCTTTTGTGAAAGCTGTCACAAAGGTGTTTCGGGCCCAAAACACCTTTGCGACTGTATCGGATAGTTTACCCGATACAAGGTAATCCCTACCCAATAATAGCAAAAAAGACGCTGCAGCCGATTAAGCCGAAGCGCCTTTGCTATTATGGTTGTATTATAGCACATGATTTTTTTTATGTCAACACTTTTTTTGTTTTTTTATCAAAATTTAGCGTATTTTTTAAATTTTAAAAGCCGATTTCGGTGGAATTTTACAAATTATTAATTAAATGCAAAGAAATATTCAAGGCAAATTCTCGATTGACTTTTTTCTTTGCAAGTGGTATAATATTTAAAGAATGAAAGGTGATTAATTAATGAAAACAACATATTTAATAAAACAATTTTTACCGTATTACAAAAAATACAAATGGATTTTAATAGCGGATTTACTTTGTGCGGCGCTTACGACAGGCTGTGAGATTGTGTTTCCTCTGATAGTCAGATACATTACAAATCTCGGAATAAGCGACTTATCATCACTGACAGCATCGATTATTCTGCGTATGACGCTTCTTTACGTGATACTCAGAATTATAGATACCGCCGCAAACTATTTTATGGCAAATACAGGTCACGTAATGGGTACGAGGATGGAAACGGATATGCGCCGTGATTTATTTTCGCATCTCCAGACGCTTTCGTACTCATACTATTCCGAAACAAAGGTCGGGCAGATTATGTCAAGAATAACGAGCGACTTGTTCGACGTTACGGAATTTGCGCACCACTGTCCGGAGGAATTTTTTATAACATTCCTTAAAATAACAGTTTCGTTTTGCATTTTGCTTACGGTTAATATTCCGCTGACGCTTATTGTTTTTGCGGTTGTTCCGCTGATGATTTTTTGCTCGCTTCGATTTAAAGACCGAATGCGTGCCGCATTTAAAGAGTCAAGAGTCGTTGTGGGAGATTTAAATTCACAGGTTGAGGACAGTCTGCTCGGCATACGTGTTGTAAAGTCGTTTGCAAACGAAAACGAAGAAATAGAGAAATTTTCAAAAGGAAATATAAGCTTTCTGAACATAAAAAAAACAGCCTACAAATACATGGCGGCATTTCAGACAACAAACAGATTTTTCAACGGAGTTATGTACATAACCGTTGTTACGGCAGGCTCTTTTTTTATGATACACGGCAAAATAACGCCGGCAGACCTGATGGCGTATCTATTATATGTTACAACTCTTTTGGCGTCAATTAAAACAATTCTCGACTTTACCGAACAATTTCAGCGCGGAATGACAGGTATAGAACGTTTCATTGAGATAATGGACACAAAACCCGAAATTGTAAATTCTCCGAATGCAAAACCTCTCCCGTCTGTTAAAGGGAATATTGATTTTAAAAATGTGGGATTTGTGTACTCCGACGGAGAAAAAAATGTTTTGCAAAGCTTCGACCTGCAAATCAAAGCAGGACAAAGAGTTGCCGTTGTAGGCCCGTCGGGCAGCGGCAAAACAACACTTTGCAATCTCTTACCGAGATTTTACGATGTTACGAGCGGAAATATTTTAATAGACGGTCACAACATAAAGGATGTTACTCTCAGCTCGTTAAGAAAACAAATAGGTATCGTTCAGCAGGAGGTTTATCTGTTTTCTGGTACGGTTGCGGAAAACATATCATACGGCAAAAAAGGTGCGGGTATGGACGAGATAGTATCTGCGGCAAAAGCTGCCGGCGCACACGAATTTATATCGGAGCTTCCCAACGGATACGACACATACGTCGGCGAACGCGGCGTCAAACTCTCAGGCGGTCAAAAACAAAGAATAAGTATAGCACGGGTATTTTTGAAAAATCCGCCCATACTTATTCTCGACGAAGCAACATCAGCGCTTGATAATGAAAGCGAGCGCATTGTACAGGCATCTCTTGACGAGCTTGCCAAAGGCAGAACGGTTTTAACGATTGCTCACAGACTTACAACCGTTAAAAACTCAGACCTTATCGTTGTGCTGACGGAAAACGGAATTGAAGAATCGGGAACACATTCACAGCTCTTGGAGAAAAAAGGATTATATTATCATTTATATAATATTTAAGTCAAATTATATCCTCATTTCATATTATATATATGCGGAGAGGAGGATAATGATGTATAATCGCAAAAAAGCTCTTGAGTATATAAACAAATGGGCATATTCAAGAAATCCGAAATATTACGACTATTCCGATATAGGCGGCGACTGCACGAATTTTGCATCTCAGGCGCTGTATGCCGGCTATGGTGAAATGAACTATCGCCCCACTTTCGGATGGTATTATAAGGACGCAAACGACAAAAGCCCCTCATGGACGGGAGTAAACGAGCTTTACAGCTTTCTCATTTCAAATCGTGGTGCAGGGCCGAAAGCGGCTGAAACGGATATGAACGGAATAGAAAACGGCGACTTAATCCAGCTTGACTTTGACGGAGATGAAAGATTTGACCACACCCCCATAGTTATTGATACAGGTGAGCGAACACCCGAAACCATTCTCGTTGCCGCCCATTCAAATGATGCGTATTTGCGTCCGCTTTCAACATATGACTACAAAAATATTCGATTTCTTCATATAATTTAAAACAAGGGGATTTTAAAAAACTTCGCAGCTTTTTTCTATCCCCTTGAAAAAATTAAGGCTGTTTAAAAAGTCAATTGACTTTTTTAAACAGCCCCTTTTATATTAATCAATGTAATTCATAGCCCATTTTCCGTTTGTAAAGTCAGGAATATTAACCGGTTCGCCGCCTTTTACAATCGACTGCTCGCTGAGTGCGGAAATAACCATCCAGCTTGCCGCGTCATAAACGTCTATCGGCATCGGCTCATCGTTTAACAAGCATTCAAAGAATGTTTTAAACTCAAGATAGTCCATACCGTCGTGACTGCCCTGAACACCTTCTTCAATATACTTTTCCCAAACGGGATGCTGATATTCTTCCTCATACTTTTCCGCATTTCCCGAATTTGTTTTTCTCCATGTGAAATCGTGCTCGATATCTTCTTTTCTGTCAAGGAAAACAGAATCCGTAGCTTCCTCGTACATACCTCTTGTTCCTCTTACTGTAAAACCTCGGCTGTAATATCTCGGAAGAGTTGTATCGAGAGTTAAAGTAATCAGCTCGCCTCTTGCGCACTTGATATTTGTTACAATTACATCGCCCTGCGCAAACTTAGCATTTTTAAGAAATTCGTCATCCTTTTTATTTCTTGATATGTAATCATGAAGTCCTTCCGATTTTGACGCAAACGACGAAAGCGAAAGCATACGGTTACCGTGATTTATGTCAAGCACACGTGCAATAGGACCGAGCTCGTGTGTAGGATAGTTCTCGCAATTTCTTGTCAAATAGTTTCTTAATCTGTAATGTCTGTTTTCTATTCCGCCGGCTACTTCGCTTCTGAGGTCATGGCAATATCCGCCGCTGCAATATACAACATCTCCGAAAATTCCCTTTTTGACCATGTTAAGCGCCATCATCTCACGCTTACCGAAACAGCAGTTTTCAAGGAACATAAACGGTGTTTTTGTTTCCTCATATGTTTTAACAAGATCCCAGCACTGCTTGACCGAATAAACTCCGCCAACCTCGCAGGCAACGGCTTTTCCAGCCTTCATTGCGGCAATGGCAATCGGAACATGACTTTCCCAGCTTGTTGCAATTACAATTGTATTTACGTTACTGTCGTTTATAACATCATTGTAATCACTGTAAACAGCCGGTCTTTTCCCCTGTTTTTCCTCAACCATTTTTGCGGCTTTTTCGGCACGATCATCATACAAGTCGCAAACTGCTGTAACCTCCGCCATTTCCAGCGGAAGAACAACACTTTCCATAAGGCCTTCGCCTCGGCAGCCGAAGCCGATATATCCAAGCTTTATTTCCTTCATAGTAATCTCTCCCATTTATTAATTTTACTTTATTCTATCACAACAAAAATTATATGTCCATACTAAAACAGATATTTTTTATATAATTTCAGACCAAAATTGAGCTGTTTTTATCATTTACAACGACTAATATAAATTTAACTGTTCAAAAATGCCGAAAAGCCCCCGGATGCGGAGGCTTTTCCTGCTGTTTATTCTTTTTTCAAATAAGGCTCTCCCGTGAAGATTTCATACGCTCTGTCAAGCTGTTTATCGACTACAACCTCAAGCTTTGCAAACGCATTTTCTATTTTTGTCTGGGTTGTAATATCGAGAACACCGTAAGGATAAATCTTGCTGTCGCTTTGGAATTTTGTCACAGCCTCAGCAAGCTCCTCATCGAATTTATCGTTTATATCACCGTCATAATAATTCAAAAGATAAAGTCTTTCCTTTGCCGCCTTTACGTTGTTGTCAGCAGCGCCGACAGACCACTTTTCCTTGTACGTAAACGGTGTGTATTTGCTTGTATCTATAGGATCGTTGTAGTTAACAATAAACTCGTCCGGCTCAATGCCTTTTTCGTTTATGTCGTGTCCGTTTCGGGTTTGATACTTGCCCACTGTCAGCTTGAATACCGAGCCGTTCGAAAGCGGAAATGTGCTTTGTATAACTCCCTTGCCGTATGTTCTCTCACCGATCAGCTTTCCGGCACCCGAGTCCTGAATTGCGCTTGCAAGAATTTCAGCCGCACTTGCTGTGTAATCATCCACAAGGACGTTAAAATTGTATTTCGTTTTGCTGAGACTTGACATATATGTTTTATCCATAAACGACTGACGATATTTTGTGCTTACGATTACGCCCTTCGGAATAATCATTTGACCTATATCAATCGCACAAGATAAATATCCTCCGACGTTCCCGCGCAAATCAATAATAATATCCTTTACACCGTCGTTGTCGGCACTTTTGAGCGCATCGGCAAATTCATCGGCGGTATGGCTTGACATATCCACGATTCTTACATATCCGACCTTATCGCCAAGCTTTGTGTACGAAACTGTGTTTCCGTTTACTTCAGCACGCTTTATCGTATATGTGTACTCCTGATTGCCTCTTAAAACGGTTATGCCGACTTCAGTACCAAGCTCACCGAGAATTGCGCCCCTTACTGCCGCTAGCGCCTGTCCCTTCATATCGGCGCCGTCAACCTTAGAAATCTTATCCCCCGTTTGAATCCCCGCCTTTTCCGAGGGGCTGTTCGGAGTAAATGCGACAATCTCAACATAATCATCTTTTTGCTCTATCTGAACGCCGATACCGTAAAACGTTTTATTTATATCGTTTACAAAGCCTTTATATTCCTCTGCCGTAAAAAACTCACTGTACGGATCAAGAGCCGAAAGCATACTTTTTAAGAGTTCAACGAGTTTTTCATCATTGTTTTCGACAAGCTTTGATATAGCTTTGTTCATTATATCCTGATCTCCGAGAGAATCGTCGATATAGTAGGTTGAAATATATCCCGCAACCTGCTCAAAAACGTCAAACTCATCGCTGTATTTGTTGTCGGCAAGTACACTGCCACCCGATAAAATAAGAGAAAGTGCCGATAAAATTGCTATTATTTTTTTCTTCATTTTCATGACCATTCCTTTCCGCTGCGCTTTAAGGCACAAAACCGAGCCTGTTAAGCGTGGTCTATATACATTGTAACATCGTTAAAGAATTCCTGCCCCTCAAGCGACATATCGTATTCAAGACGGATTTTTCCGCCCTGAGAATCAACTGCACAAAGCACCAAAGACGGCTTTATGACAAGCGCCATTTTGCCGTAAGCGGTGTGATAAGCCGTTTTATAAACCGTACCGCGTGAAAAGCACAGCTTAGACGATACCGCATCACCTTTTCTTACGATTTGAACCTCTCCGTGTTTTGCACGAACAGAGCATGCGGTATTATCCTCATCACCTTCGTTGTAGAAAACGTGAACCGCTTCTCCTTTTATAAAAAGCTTTCCGTCATATTCGTTTATAAGCTCCGATTTTTCGCCGTCCGAAAGCTGAATTGTTTTTATTCTTATTCTTATTTTTCCTGACGTGTTTTCCATATTTCACTCCGAGATTAAAGCTTAATTCTTTTTTCGGCAAGTGATATAAGCCTGTCGAGCAAGTCGGAATATTCCACACCCATGGCTTTCCAAAGCTTCGGATACATACTTATGCTTGTAAATCCGGGAAGTGTGTTTATTTCATTTAAAATTACCTTGCCGTCGCTTTTTCTCACAAAGAAATCAACTCTTGAAAGTCCCTGACCGCCGAGTGCCGCAAAGGCACGTTTTGCATATTCTCTTATTTGCTCACGAGCCTCGTCCGAAACCTTCGCCGGAATTCGCAGCTTTGTCGAATTATCCTTGTATTTTGCGTCAAAGTCATAAAACTCAACAGTCGGAATAATCTCTCCGACCTCGCCCGCATCGGCATTTATATTGCCCAAAACGGGACATTCGACCTCCTGACCGTCTATGTTTTCCTCTACAAGCACCTTCGGACCGAATGTGAGCGCATTTTTTATGGCTGCCGAAAGCGAATCTCTGTCTGCCGCCTTACCAACACCGACCGACGAGCCGGTAGACGCAGGCTTTACAAAACAGGGGTAGCCTATTTTATTTTCAATCTCACCGATTTTTTCATTAACATCATCGGAATCCGTAACCGTTACCCAATCCGCCTGAGGAATACCTGCATTAGCGAAAACTATTTTTGAAAGCGTTTTATCCATACCGTTTGCACTGCCCGAAACGCCGACGCCGACATATTTAATTCCGCTCAGCTCAAACAACCCCT
Organism: uncultured Clostridia bacterium; assembly: GCA_934486495.1. Lineage (GTDB taxonomy): Bacteria > Bacillota > Clostridia > UBA1381 > UBA1381 > RGIG9115. The sequence goes on along the minus strand of CAKSPW010000035.1, from coordinate 12,103 downwards.
GAATCGTTCCGTCCTCGCCGTATTCGCCGTGAAGAACGGGAAAAATAACGTCCACCTTGATATTCTCCGTTCCGTTTTCGCCGAATACCAAAATTCCGCCGTCGGACGTATCCGGGGAAATGAACGCCTTTTTAACATTTTTATTTTCCCAGCTTCCGTTTTCAATATCATCGGGGGAGCCGTCAAACAAAAGCCATTTTCCGTGCTTTGTTATTCCGATGGTATAAATATTATATTTTGATTTGTCGAGATTTCTTACAACGGAAGCCGCCGAAATACATGATATATCATGCTCGGGAGACCTTCCGCCGAAAATAACGCATATTGTTTTCATATTATTCTCCGTTCCGATTTTATTTCTACATTCTATCATACTATTTTTTTTATTATTTTTCAAGTCTTTTTTCTATAAATTAATAATTTGTTTATAATATATCTCTATCTGTAAACGGTGCGGAGTGCAATTTCCGCTTAAATATTTTGTCATGTGCAAATAAAATAAAGCTTTTTTTCTTTTTTTGTTCGTCGGACAAATTCATTTTTGTACAGTTTGTAAACAGGGTGTTTGTTTTATGTTAATTTTTCGTAAATTTCGACAGAAACTTTTATCTGAAAATGACTTGAAATTTTGCCCGTTTTAAGTTATAATTTAAATAGTGGTAAAAAAACATCGAAATACCCTTTTAGACGGGTAAATTTAAGGAGGAAAAAAGCATGAAGAAAATCATGACATTCGTACTTGCTTTGGCAATGGGTATTACCATGACAGCCTGCAGCGGTACAAAAACGACACAGGATACCGATAAAGCAACAGATGGCGCTAAGGCTGCGGCAATGCAAATTGCAAAGGATGACATTAAGATAGGCGTTATCCATATCGGTGACCCGTCGGCAGGATCCGGTTATACATATGCTCACGATCAGGGTGTTGTTGCAATGCAGAAAGAACTCGGTCTTTCGGACGATCAAATCGTAAGAAAGAACAACATCAACGATACAGACCCGACCGCTACTCAAAAAGCAATCGAGGAGTGCATCGAAAACGGATGTAACGTTATTTTCGGTACAAGCTGGGGCTACATGGATACAATGGAAGCTCTTGCAAAGGAATATCCGGATGTTATTTTCTCACATGGTACAGGTTATAAAAACAACGGAAAGAACATGAACAACTACTTCGGAAGAATTTATCAGGCAAGATATCTTTCGGGTATTGTTGCAGGTATGAAAACAAAGTCAAACCTCATCGGCTACGTTGCGGCTATGGGCAGCGATAATGCCGAAGTTACGGGCGGAATTGATGCGTTTGCTATGGGTGTTGAATCCGTAAACAAGGACGCTAAGGTTTATGTAAAGGTTACAAACAGCTGGTACGATCCGCAGGAAGAAACAAACTGCGCAAAGGCTCTTATCGCAGAGGGCTGTGACGTTATCGCTCAGCACTGCGATACACCTAATCCGCAGACAGCTGCCGAGCAGGCAGGCGTTTGGGGTGTAGGCTACAACTCAGACATGGAAAAGGACGCTCCCAAGGCAACTCTTACTTCTACAATCTGGAATTGGGGCGCATATTATACAGAAGCTGTCAGATCAATAATCGACGGAAAATGGAACTGTGAAAACTACTACGGCGGAATGAAAGAAGGTCTTGTAGACATTGCACCGCTTAACAAGCAGCTTTGCACAGACGAAATGCAAAAGGCCGTTGATGAAGCAAGAGCTAAAATTCTTGACGGCAGCTTCAATGTATTCGACGGTGTTATCGAAACAAACGACGGCAAAACAGTCGGCGAGGAGGGCTCAACTCTCAGCGATGCTGACATCACCGGAAAAATCAACTGGTACTTCAAGAACGTAGAAGTTAAATAATTTTTCTGATAGTCTTAAAAGCGGCACTTCCCAAGCTGTGAAGTGCCGCTTATCTGATTTTATCGCAAAAGGAGGGTCAAAATGTCAGCAGTCACACCGGCAATAGAATGTCGAGCCTTAAAAAAGGTTTTCGGCAGTGTAATTGCAAACAATCATGTAAACCTTACCGTAAATTACGGTGAAATACTTGCGATACTCGGCGAAAACGGGTCGGGTAAAACAACGCTTATGAATATGCTGTCCGGTATATACAAGCAGGACGAGGGCGAAATCTACATAGACGGGAATCTTGCTTCAATAAATTCACCGGCTGATTCGCAAAACCTCGGCATAGGTATGATTCATCAGCATTTTAAGCTTATTGATGTGTTTACCGCATTTGAGAACATCATAATGGGTACAAAGGAAAAATCGAGCAGACAAACCAAAGACAAAATCAAAAAAATGTGTGATGAATACGGACTTCAAATAGACCTTGACAAAAAGGTTTACGATATGTCCGTAAGCGAAAAACAAAACGTTGAAATAGTAAAAATAATATCACGCGGTGCAAAAATACTTATCCTTGACGAGCCGACGGCAGTGCTAACCCCGCAGGAAACAGCAGTGCTTTTTAAGATACTCGGAAAAATGCGCAGCCGCGGTGTTGCGATAATAATTATCACACATAAGCTAAACGAGGTAATGGAAATAAGCGACCGGGTAACCATTCTCAGAAAAGGTGAAAGCGTTGACGACTGCAAAACAAGCGATGTAAACGAAAAAGAGCTTACGGAGCTTATGGTCGGACGCCCGATATCACTTGAAATAGAAAGACCGGAGGTTCAAAATGCGACAGAACTTTTAAGGGTTGTAAACCTCACCGTTAAAGCACCTGACGGAGCCACGGCTCTTGACGATATCGAATTTACGATAAACAGCGGAGAAATACTCGGCGTTGCCGGCGTTGCGGGCAGCGGTCAAAAGGAACTTTGCGAATGTATTGTCGGTCTTACGCCTGTTGAAACGGGAGCAATACTTTATAAGAAAGAAAATCTTGTCGGCAAAAAGCCGAAGGATATTATAAATCTCGGAATACAAATGAGCTTTGTGCCGGAGGACAGACTCGGCATGGGTCTTGTTGCGTCAATGAGCGTTGCGGACAACGTTATACTCAAAAGCTATGATAAGTACTCAAAAGGTCCGTTTATAAACAAAGCGCCGGCAAGAAAGCTCTCGGAAAGCCTTGTGGAAAGACTTGAAATAAGCACTCCGTCAATAGACACACCCGTCAGACTTCTCTCGGGCGGTAATATTCAAAAAGTTTTGCTCGGCAGAGAAATCGCATCTGCGCCAAATCTTCTGATAACTGCATATCCCGTGCGAGGACTTGATATTAATTCGTCATTTACAATTTACGACCTTTTAAATGAGCAGAAAAAAAAGGGAGTTGCGGTTCTGTTTATAGGCGAAGACCTTGACGTGCTTACAAGCCTTTGTGACAGAATTATGATACTTTGTCACGGCAAAATAACGGGTATAGTAGACGCAAAGAGCGTCACAAAAAAGGATATAGGGCTTATGATGACGGGAGGCGAATATAAAAATGGCTAAGATACACATTACAAAGCGAAAAGAGCTTACGAGGAATCAAATAGCGCTTCTTCGTTTTATCTCCGTAATTGCGGCAATAGTTGTCGGCGGAATATTCATACTGTGCCTCCGCAAAAATCCGTTCTCCGTATATGCCCGTCTTATAAGCGGCGCATTCAGAAGCAAAATTGCATTCCGTTCCACAATCAAAATAATGATACCGCTTTTAATATCCGCACTCGGTGTAACGCTTGCATTCAGAATGAAGTTTTGGAACATAGGTGCAGAGGGACAAATTATATTCGGCGGAATATTTGCATCGTACTTTGCACTGTTTCACTCAAATCTTCCTCACGCACTGTTGATGATTTTAATGTTCATTGCAGGAATAATAGGCGGCGGACTTTGGGGTCTTATACCGGCGACATTCAAGGCAAAATACAACACAAACGAAACTCTGTTTACACTGATGCTCAACTACATTGCGCTCTACACCGTCGTCTTTCTTCGTGACGGCCCGTGGGCAGACCCCGAATCGGGCGGATTCCCGAAAATTGCACGTTTTACCGATAACGCACAAATGGGCAGTATTCTCGGAGTTCAATCGGGCTGGGTTATTGCGTTTGTGCTTGTGGTTCTTGTGTTCATATACCTTAAATTCACAAAGCAGGGATATGAAATAGACGTTGTCGGTGAAAGCTCAAGTACAGCCTCATACGCAGGAATGGACGTAAAAAAGATTACTCTGCGCACAATGTTTTTAAGCGGCGGAATATGCGGTTTGGCAGGCATGGTTCAGGTTGCCGGTGCCGATATGACGCTTACAACATCCGTTGCCGGCGGCGTAGGCTTCACAGCAATAATAGTTTCATGGCTTGCAAATCTCAACTCGTTCGGAATACTTCTTGTATCGTTTCTTTTCTCCGTGCTTGAAAAAGGTTCCGGAGTTATCGAATCGGATTTCGGAATATCGACATACTGCGCCGATGTCCTCCAGGGAATAATACTCTTTACGGTGCTTGCGGGAGAATTCTTTATAAGATACAAGTTTATGATAAGTAAGGAAGGCGGTAGAGTAAAATGACAAAATTTTTAAGCTTTCTCGTTGCCGCAGTCTTTGCCGGAACACCTATCCTTTACGGCACGCTCGGCGAAATAATAAATGAAAAATCGGGGCATTTGAATCTCGGTGTAGAGGGAATGATGGCGATAGGTGCGTGCGCAGGATTTATGGCAGGCTACAAAACAGACAGTATTTACATAGCGCTTATCATCGCATTTTTATCGGGTATGCTTGCCGCGCTCATATATGCACTGCTTACGGTAACATTTATGGCAAACCAAAACGTTACAGGTCTTACGCTTACGATATTCGGCAGCGGACTTTCAAATTTCTTCGGAGAGATGATGCTGAAGTCATCTCCGAGCGGCAGTTTAAAATTGCCGGAGAAGATACTTTCCGCAACGAGCAACGTAAATATTCCCGTACTTTCGGATATACCGTATGTAGGAATGCTGTTTTTCAAATACAATCCGCTCGTATACTTTGCCATTGCGCTTGCGATAGCTCTTGTTATATATCTGTATCACACCAAAGCCGGACTCAATCTCCGTGCGATAGGTGAAAACCCGGCCGCTGCGGACGCTGCCGGAATAAACGTTATCAGATATAAGTACTTTAATCTTTTGCTCGGTGGCGGAATATGCGGAATAGGCGGTCTTTACTGCTCAATGGTAACCTGCGGCGGCGTATGGATGAGCAACAGCGTAAACGGTTTGGGCTGGATTGCGGTAGCTCTCGTTATCTTTGCGTCATGGCATCCGGGAAAAGCGATTTTCGGCGCATTCGTTTTCGGTGCGTTCAGCGTTCTTAAATACTATGTTCCGAAAACAATCCCCATTCCGAACGCATTTTACGATATGCTTCCGTTTGTACTTACGGTGATAATTCTTATCCTTTCATCGGTTAAGCAATCAAAGGATAAAATGCAGCCGGCAAGCTGCGGAGTCAACTATTTCAGAGAAGAGAGATAGTCAAGTTGCATAATATTTTTTATTATTTTAATTTTAAATAGTTGCAATTTTAATCTTGACAATTATAAAAAAAGTGATATAATTATAATATAAAAATCAGAACTTCAAAAACAAAGGTGTTTTATATTATATATAAAGCACCTTTTTTTGAATAAACTGACAAACAGGAGGTTTTATTTATGGAAAGCGTAGCAGATATCTTTGGCAGCAATGTTTTTAATCTTTCAACAATGAAGGCAAGACTGCCTAAGGAAACCTACAAATCACTTGTTGAAACAATCAGTAAGGGTACACATCTTGAGCCTAACGTAGCCGAGGTTGTTGCGAATGCAATGAAGGATTGGGCTATTGAAAACGGATGCACCCACTATACGCATTGGTTCCAGCCGATGACGGGTGTTACCGCAGAAAAGCACGATTCTTTTATAACTCCGGCAGATAACGGCAGAGTTGTAATGGAGTTTTCCGGAAAAGAGCTTATCAAGGGCGAACCGGATGCATCGAGCTTCCCGTCGGGCGGACTTCGTGCCACATTTGAAGCAAGAGGATATACGGCATGGGATCCGACATCATTTGCATTTATTAAGGATAAAACGCTTTGTATTCCTACCTCCTTCTTCTCATATTCCGGCGAGGTTCTCGATAAGAAAACACCGCTTCTGCGATCAATGGAGGCAATAAACAAAGAAGCTAAGCGTGTACTTAAGTATTTCGGAATAAACACCGAAAGAGTTTTAACATATGTAGGGCCGGAGCAGGAATACTTCCTTACCGACGCGGCACTTTACAAATGCAGAAAAGACCTTATGCTCACCGGCAGAACACTTTTCGGTGCAACACCGGCAAAGGGTCAGGAGCTTGAAGACCATTATTTCGGTCAAATCAAAGAACGTGTTGCCGCATACATGAGAGAGGTTGACGATGAGCTTTGGAAACTCGGAGTTCTTGCAAAAACAAAGCATAACGAGGTTGCACCGGCTCAGCACGAAATTGCGCCTATATTCACAACGGCAAACACGGCAAGCGACCACAATCAGCTTACAATGGAAATATTAAAAAGAGTTGCCGCACATCACGGTCTTGTATGTTTGCTTCACGAAAAGCCTTATGAGGGCATAAACGGCTCGGGCAAACACAACAACTGGTCGCTCGGAACTGCTGAGGGAATCAATCTCTTTAAGCCGGGCAAAAAACCGATTGAAAACAAGATGTTTCTTCTTTTCCTCTCCGCTGTTATTACGGCGGTTGACGAGTATGCAACACTTTTGAGAGTCGCTGTTGCAACGGCAGGAAACGACCACAGACTCGGCGCAAACGAAGCGCCTCCGGCAATCGTTTCAATATTTATCGGCGACGAGCTTACTGATGTTCTCGAAGCAATTAAAAACGGTGAGTCAGACGTAAACAGCCATAAGTATATACTCGAAACAGGTGTTGACTCGCTTCCGAAGCTCAGAACAGATACAACAGACAGAAACAGAACATCACCGTTTGCGTTCACAGGCAACCGCTTTGAATTCAGAATGCCCGGCTCGGCACAGTCTATCGCAGGTATTAACATTGTAATCAATACAATCGTAGCCGAAGCACTTTCGCAAATGGCAGATGCACTCGATGCTGCCGATGATACGGATAAATGCATAGACAAGCTTATAAAAGATGCCGTTACAAAACACGAGAGAATAATCTTCAACGGCAACGGATATTCGGACGAATGGTGCGAGGAAGCTGCAAGACGCGGTTTGCCGAATCTTAAGACGACCGTTGACGCTCTTCCGGAGTTTGTATCGGATAAATCAATAAAGCTGTTTGAAAAGCACGGTGTATTCTCACCTGCCGAGGTTGAGTCGAGATATGAAATACTTGTTGAGGACTACTCAAAATTCCTGCATATAGAAATGCTTACCATGCTTGAGATGGCAAAACAGGAAATTCTCCCCGCATGCCTTAAGTATTCAAACAAAATCGCAAAGGGTCTTGAAACAAAGAAGTCAATCGGAATAATGTCGGATGCCGAGCTTAAGCTTGCAAAGGAGCTTTCTGACGATGTAAGCGTATTAATCGAAAAAATCGGCGAGCTTGATAAAATCGCCGAAGCTGCACCATCGGAAAACGATTACGAAACAGCAAAGTATTACAAAGATATTGTAATCCCGGCAATGAACGAGCTGAGAACAATTGCAGACAAGCTCGAAACAAAAGTCGGCAAAGAATACTGGCCGTTCCCGACATATACGGATTTGCTCTATAAAATCTGATTCGGGGAAAAAAGCTAAAATAACGCTGAAAAAGGCGTAAAATAAAGACGCTGCACAAAAAAGTCAATCGACTCTATGTGCAGCGTCCTTTTACGGGAAAATTTTTCAAAGCCGCAAAAAACCGCTGTAATACTTAATGCATACAGCGGTTTCCCGAACAAAATGTTTATAATTTAGGCATCGTTATAAAATCTCAGTTTTGAGCAAGTGCGGTTTTAAGCCACCATTCACCGAGGTCAAGTGCCGTATAGAGATTATCTCTTTCAGACTGTCTGAATATCTGAGATGCGTCGCCCGTGTTGCCGACAAGCTTAATTTTAACCTTTTGCGCCGCGTCAAAATCATTTATTTTTTTTGTTTCGGTTATATCATATTGCATAATATACTTCTCGTCGAGATCACCGTAATATATTGTGTTTCCGACACGGTAAAGAGGTTTGCCCTTGTAGCCGAGCATTTTTTTCTTTTTTGTCTGCATATTCTCAATCCTCCCATCTGATTATAATACAAGCCATAATACATTATAACATTAAATAATACAATTTGTCAAGTGTTTTAATTCATATTGAGAAAATCGCTTACCGTTCTCTGCATATGATTCTTCTCGCATACGTTATCAAATATTACAGGCTTTGTTTTAAGCTCCGCAAGAGATGACGGGATTTTCAAGCCGCTTTTTTCGGAAAGTGCTTCAAGCAATTCAAACTCGTTCTTTCCGACAACGCTGTTATGACCGTCAAGTGCGATAAGAACATTTTGATTGAACTTAAACGGACTTGCCGTTGACGCAATAATTGTTTTTGTATTGTCGCCCGTCTGTGCTACGTATTTATCGTATACGCTTTTGCCGACAGCCGTATGAGTATCTATCACATATTTATATTCATCGTACGTTTTCTTAATAGCGTCTTTTGTTTCGCTGTCATTTGCAAAGCCTGCCCACATAAGACTCGTAAGCTTTTCAAACACATCGTCGCTTACCTTGTATTCTCCGTCCTTTGAAAGAGCTGACATCCACTCGGAAACAATTTTGTCGTTTTCGCCTGTTAGGTCATACAAAAATCTTTCAAGGTTGCTTGAAATAAGAATATCCATCGACGGACTCGACGTTGTGTGGAACGGTCTGTTTTTATTGTATACGCCCGTATTTATAAAGTCGGTTAAAACGTTATTTTCATTTGATGCACAAATAAACTTATTAACCGGAAGTCCCATTTTGTATGCATAGTATGACGCAAGAATGTTTCCGAAATTACCTGTCGGAACAACAACATTTATCTTGTCGCCGCAGTTGATTTCATTGTTCTTTACAAGATCTGCATATGCGGAGAAATAATAAACAATCTGCGGAACAAGACGTCCCCAGTTAATTGAGTTTGCACTCGAAAGGCTGTAACCGCCGGCTGCCGCTGTCTTTTTATACTCATCATCGGTAAATATTTTCTTAACGCCGTTTTGAGCGTCGTCAAAATTTCCGTTTACGGCACATACGCCTACGTTAGCGCCGTCCTGAGTAACCATTTGAAGCCTTTGAATTTCACTTACGCCGTTATTCGGATAAAATACAATTATTTTTGTGCCGTCAACGTCCTTAAAGCCTTCAAGCGCCGCCTTACCCGTATCTCCGCTTGTTGCAACGAGAATTACGACTTCCTTATCCTCGTTTGTTTTCTTCATTGATGTTGTAAGCAAATGAGGGAGAATTTGAAGTGCCATATCCTTAAACGCACAAGTCGGTCCGTGCCAAAGCTCAAGAAAATACACGCTGTCATTCAGCTTATAAAGCGGAGCGATTGTATCGGTTCCGAACTTCTGCTTTGTGTATGCCTTTGTAACGCAGCCGTCAACCTCACTGTCGGTGAAATCGGTAAGAAATCTGCCGAGAATAAACTTTGCTCTGCCCGTGTAGCTCATCTCCGACAAATATCTTATATCTGTAAGAGAAAGCTCGGGAAAGCTCTCGGGCACAAAAAGTCCGCCCTCCTGCGACAATCCCTGTTTTATTGCCTGCGCTGCCGTTACGCATACGCTTTTATTTCTTGTACTGTGGTAATACATTTAAAAAATCCCCCATTGTAAATAGTTTATCAAAAAAACAAATTAAGTAAAATGCGGGCAATGCCGCATTTTACTTATATGTATATATACTGCGATTATTAAGCGTATTTCTTCATATAATCGGGAGCTTCCGCCTCATCTATGCTCACCGTGATTACAAAAGAAATATTAAATTTAGTGCTCATCACGTCAAGACGATTCAAGAACTCCTCAAATCCGTCAAGCTTGTCTGTTCCGACAATCTTAAATATGCCGTCAACAAATATATTTGTAATATCAAAGTTTCCGCTGATTATACCGCAGAGGAATCCCAAAAACTCGCTGTAATCCTTAATTTCAAATTCAGAAGTATCAGCCATTCTAACCTTCGCTGTAATGTCGTACATATTTCTTGAATTGCAGTTAGATACGAAAACAACATTTCCCTTTGCAACGCTTATTGCGTTGTTTACATTTTCAATAAGATGTTTTGTTTTGCCGGTACCTTTTTTTCCGAGAATTAATTCAACCATGATAATGTCCTCCTTTAAATTTTATGTATCGGGGAGATACCTCTCCCTGTTTTTAAGTGATAATCAACAATCGACCGGTGCTTAAATTTAACTACGCCCTTAATTTATCCGCTGCGCCCATGCTCCGCCGTGTCTGACCGTTGATTTCAAAAATTAACCGTTTAATCTTTTATCAAGCTCTGCTTTTCCCTTTTCATATCCGGGCTTTCCGAGAAGTGCGAACATATTCTTCTTATACGCCTCAACACCCGGCTGGTTGAACGGATTTACTCCGAGGAGATAACCCGATATACCGCAAGCCTTTTCAAAGAAGTATACAAGCTTTCCGAAATTGTATGCGTCAAGCTTCGGTATTCTTACCGCAAGGTTCGGAACAAGACCGTCTGTATGAGCAATTGCCGTTCCGAGCGCTGCCATTGAATTTACATAATTAAGAGTTTTTCCTGCGAGGAAGTTAAGTCCGTCAAGGTTATCCTTATCGGCCTCAATTTCAAAATCCTTAACAGGCTCATCGGGGAGAAGAGCTGTTTCAAACAAAATTCTCTGTCCCTCCTGGATATACTGACCCATTGAGTGAAGGTCTGTTGAAAAATCAGCTGCAGCAGGGAAGATACCCTTATTGTCTTTTCCTTCACTTTCGCCGTAAAGCTGTTTCCACCACTCTCCGAAATAATGAAGCTGCGGTTCAAAGTTAATCATCATCTCAACAGTCTTGCCTTTTCTTGAAAGAACATTTCTTACTGCTGCGTACTGATAGCACATATTTTCGTTTAAATCGGGATTTGAATACTCCGTCATACCGTCATGTGCGCCCTTCATTATTTGATCAATATCAATTCCAGCAGCGGCGATAGGGAGAAGTCCGACAGCTGTCAAAACGGAAAATCTTCCGCCGACATCATCGCTTATAACAAATGTTTCATATCCCTCAGTATCGGCAAGAGTTTTAAGCGCACCGCGTTTTTTATCGGTTGTTGCAAAAATTCTTTCTCTTGCACCGTCTTTGCCGTACTTGTTTTCAAGCAGTTCTTTAAAAATACGGAATGCAATAGCCGGCTCTGTCGTTGTGCCGGACTTTGAAATAACGTTTACGGAGAAATCCTTACCGTCAACTGCGTCAAGCAAATCACGAAGATAAGCCGAGCTTATGCTGTTACCCGCATAAAAAATCTGCGGTGCCTTTCTTTGCTCCTTTGACAATACATTGTAAAACGAATGAGAAAGCATTTCTATTGCGGCTCTGGCACCGAGGTATGACCCTCCGATACCTATAACAATAAGAACGTCAGAATTGCCTCTTATTTTTTCTGCCGCCTTTTTAATTCTTTCAAACTCCTCTTTGTCATAATCCTCGGGGAGATTTACCCAACCGAGAAAATCCGAACCTGCACCTGTTTTTTCATGAAGCATTTTGTGAGCTGCCTCAATCTGCGGCGCAAGGTTTTCTATTTCATGAGCGCCTACAAATTCCGACGCCCTGCTGTAATCAAATCGTAATTCTGACATTTAAATTCCTCCTGTGAAATAATGCGTATAATAAATTATATATACACACTATTATTTTAATACATTGGCGAGAAAAAATCAAGAGGTTTTTTGAATATTCAAACTTTTTTAACTTTTTATACAATGTTCAAAATAAAAAACAGTGAAAAACAATAATTTTATAATTTTTTAAAGAAAAGTGTTGACAAATATTTGTTGTTATGATATAATGAAATAGGTATGCGGGAGTGGCTCAGTGGTAGAGCGTCACCTTGCCAAGGTGAACGTCGCGAGTTCGAATCTCGTCTTCCGCTC
>CAKSPW010000034.1 GCA_934486495.1 uncultured Clostridia bacterium | reverse complement strand
GGGATAGATGCTGCAATATTCTATCCTCACCCGAAATGAGCGCAAAAGGCCTTATAGAAATGTCAAATGTTGAGGTTATTTGCACAACGGATGATCCCATGGATAATCTTGAATATCACGAGAAAATTGCAAAAAGCGGATTTAAAACTAAGGTTTTGCCGACGTTCCGCCCTGACAGACTGCTTTCGATAGAGAAGGACGATTTTATTCAGTATATTGAGGATGCAGGTATACAAAGCTATTCGGATCTTTTAAATCTAATTCAAAAAAGGGTTGAATATTTCAGTTTGAAGGGATGCAAGCTAAGCGACCATTCATTTGAGAGTGTACCGTTCGGCAAGCTTGATGCTGAGAAAATATTTGCAAAACGATTAAACGGCAGCGATCTCACTGCAGATGAAATTCAGTCATATAAAACCGCTGTATTTTATGCTCTTGCAAAGGAGTATTCAAAGCACGGCTGGGCGATGCAAATACATATCGGTGCGCTGAGAAACAACAATACAAAAATGTTTAACGCACTCGGCGCCGACTGCGGATTTGACAGCATAAACGACTTAAATATTGCAGAAAACCTGTCAAAGCTGCTTGATTTATTAAATTCGGACGATATTTTGCCGAAAACGGTTTTATACACATTGAATCCGAAAGACAACTACGTACTCGGAGCTATGCTCGGTAATTTTCAAAGCTCGCCGATACCCGGAAAAATCCAATTCGGCTCCGGCTGGTGGTTCAATGATCAAAAGGATGGTATGGAGCAGCAAATGAAGGCTCTCGGAAATCTTGGACTTTTGGGCAGATTTGTAGGCATGCTGACCGACAGCAGAAGCTTTATATCATATCCGCGGCACGAATATTTCAGAAGGATACTTTGCAATTTAATAGGCAAATGGGTGGATTCGGGGCTATATCCGAACGATGAAGCCGCACTTAAGATGATTATAGAAGGAATTTCATATAAAAACGCAAAGGAATATTTTAATTTTTAAGATTATGATTTAACGCTTAAAGCCGACTGAATCGGCTATCAGTCGGCTTTAAGTATTTATTTATTCTTATTAAACAGTTTATTCAAAAGAAGCCTTGCTTCATTTTTCTTTTTATCTGTTTCGGATTTGTCAACAAATAAAATTCTGCCGTCCGAAACTTCAACAACATCTCCTTCGGAAACGGACACATCACCAAAAGGAATATTGACAAGTTCACCGGTATCGCCAAGTTCGATTACGGCTACGCTCCCCTCAATTCTGTCTACAACACCGCGCATAAATCGCACCTCACTTCAAAACCGAAATTACCTTTTTCGGACATTTTTCCGCGCATTTTCCGCAAGATGTACATTTGGAATAATCAATAACCGCAACGTTGTTTATAACGCTTACAGCGTCTGCCTCACAGTTTTTTTCGCAAATTCTGCAACCGATACAGCTTGCCTTACAATGTCTGTTTGCCGACTGCCCCATTTCCGTATTCGAGCAATTTACAAAAACTTTTGCCTTTCTCGGAACAAGCTCTATCACATTGTGCGGACAAACCCTTGCACAGGCGCCGCAACCGCCGCATTTTTCTCTGTCAACACTTGCAATTCCGTCAGATATAGATATTGCTCCGAATTTGCATGCATTTACGCAGGTTCCCCGACCAAGGCACGCATTTCGGCAATGCTTTTGTCCTCCTGCCAGCTTTGACAGTGCAACGCAATCATCATATCCCACATAATCAAATTTTGAAGCCGACTTTTCGCATACTCCGGCGCATTTGACATGAGCTACCATCGGCACAACATCGCCTGCATCTACGCCCATTATTTCCGCAATTTTATCAGCAACAGCCTGTTTCCCGACACTGCACGCATTAACCGGCGCGCCGCCCTCAACAACAGCCGCCGCATACGCACCGCATCCGGCATATCCGCACGATCCGCAATTTGCGCCTGGCAACACCTTTTCGATTTTTTCAACACGCTCGTCTTTTTTTACAGCAAACACCGCCGCTGCAAAAGCAAGCAATAGACCAAACAAAAGTCCGAGGCCGCCGATAACGGCTACGGGTATTAATATTTCTTTCACGGCCGTACCCTCCTATATTGAAAATCCCGAAAATCCCATGAAAGCAATTGCCATAAGTCCTGCCGTAACAAGTGCTATCGGAAATCCCCTGAACGACTTTGCAACAGCGCTTTCGTCCAAAAATTCACGTATTCCTGCCATAAGTATAATCGCAAGCGTAAAGCCGAGCGCTGCAAATGTACCGTAAAGAAACGACATTATAAAGTTATATTCATTCTGTACATTCAAAAGCGTAACACTCAGCACAGCGCAGTTTGTGGTTATGAGCGGCAAATATATACCGAGAGCGTTATAAAGCGACGGCATAGATTTTTTTACAAACATTTCAACAAACTGAACAAGTCCCGCTATGATTAAAATAAAAGCAATCGTTTGTAAATATTCAAGTCCGAACGGTTCAAGCAAAAAATGATTTACAAGCCATGTGCACATTGACGCAATAGCCATGACAAATGTAACCGCAAGACCCATTCCGCTTGCTGTTTCTACCTTTTTTGAAACACCGAGGAACGGACATATTCCGTAAAACTTGACCATTACAAAGTTTTCCGTGAGAACGGCGGAAATTAAAATAGTGATAATCTCTTTAAGCATCTTCTTTATCCGCCTTTCTGTTTGAAATATAGTTCGTAACTGCAATTATAAGTCCGAGAACAATAAATCCGCCCGGTGCCAGGATTACGATAGACATCGGCACAATTGCACCTCCGCCGAAAAGTGTAATACCCAATATGCTTCCGCTTCCGAGTATTTCACGAACTGCGGATATAATTGCAAGCGCGCCTGTGAATCCCAATCCCATTCCGAGGCCGTCGCAAGCTGCCGCACCGACAGTATTTTTAGAAGCAAATGCCTCTGCTCGTGCAAGAATAATACAGTTTACAACTATCAGCGGTATAAAAATTCCGAGTGATGAAGCAAGCTCGGGGAAATAAGCATTTAAAAGCATCTGAATAATTGTAACGGCAGTGGCTATAATTACAATGTATGCCGCAATTCTTATTTTTTCGGGTATAAGCTTTCTCAAAAGAGATATTATAACGTTCGACGCTACAAGCACCGCCGTTGCCGAAAGCCCCATACCTATGCCGTTTTTAAGCGATGTTGTAACCGCCAAGGTAGGACACATTCCAAGAAGCTGTACAAAGGTAGGGTTTTCCGTAAAAAGACCGTTTTTAATAATTTCTGATTTTTTCACCTTCTCAGTCCTCCTTTAAGATATTATCAGCGGCAGCTGCTGCGGAGTTAACTGCCCTTGTCACGGCTTTTGAAGTAATTGTCGCACCGGACATTGCCGAAATTTGGCTTTCGCCGGCATCGCCTTTTACCGCCTCAATAGGTGACGTTTTTCCTGCAAACTGATTTTTAAACTCGGGATTTGCCGCATTTGCACCAAGACCCGGCGTTTCGCTGTGGGTTAAAATATCAACACCCGTGATTTTTTTATCCTTGTCAAAACCTGCGATAATCTTAATCTCACCGCCATATCCCTTATCGCTGCTTACAACGCACGCACCGATTGTATTTCCGGATGAATCCTTTGCGGCATAAGCCTCCGTAACATTTTCCGCCTCAATTTCAAGCTTTTCAAAGCTGTCACCGTCGGGGAATACCACCTTCATCGCCGCATCGGTTTTCTTTTGATTATTTTCGGCAATCAAAGGTGCCGTCGTCTTGTTCGCATATGCAAGAAGAAGCGCCGATATTGCCGTTATCGCAAAAAGTATAAATCCTATTCTTATAATCTCTTTTATATTTTTCACTTTGCAGTACCTCCCTCTGCGCCAAACGGTTTCGGAACAGTGAGCGTTTCAATAAGCGGCGATGCCACATTCATGAGCAATATCGAAAATGATACGCCCTCTGGGTAACCTCCGAAACGTCTTATAACAAAAGTAAGTATCCCGCAGCCAAGCGCAAATATATACTGTCCTCTCGGTGTTGTCGGAGTTGTAACATAGTCTGTCGCCATAAAGAACGCACCGAGTAAAAGTCCTCCGGTCAATATCTGCATAAGAGTAAATACCACCATACTCATTCCGGTCGTATTATCTCCGAAAAAGAATGTAAGCACCGCAAATGTAATAATGTAGGTAAGCGGTATGCGACACGTTACCACACGTCTTATAATCAAATATACAAAGCCGATTAAAAGGCAAAGTCCCGATGTTTCTCCGATTGAGCCGCCTTTTGCACCGAGAAATGCCGAAATAACGGTAGGCATATTTCCGTCCGCACCGTTTTTCATAACAGCAAGCGGAGTAGCACTTGTTGCCGCATCAACAAACGCAGGTGCGGAAAAATTCGTCATTGCGCCCGACCATGCGATAAGCATAAAGCATCTTCCGGCAAGTGCAGGGTTTAAAAAGTTTTTACCGAGTCCGCCGTAGAGCTGTTTTACAATTATTATTGAGAACATACTGCCGATAACAAGCATCCATATAGGTATTGTCGGCGGCATATTAAGCCCAAGAAGCACGCCGGTAACCGCAGCGGATAAATCCGAAACGGTCGTTTCTCTTTTCACGGCTTTTTCATAAACAAATTCCGACAGCATACATGCGCACACCGCAGACAAAATTATAACAACGCTCCTAAATCCGAAAAACAGCACCGATGACACGCAGGCAGGAAAAAGAGCAATTAAAACGTCAAGCATTATCCGTCTTACAGACTCATTTGTATGTATATGCGGAGATGATGACACAACAAGTCTTAAATCATCCATTACTTTTTACCTCCCTGCGATTTTTTAAACGCAATTAAATTTTGCTTGCCTATCCTTATATTTTGGAGAAGATTTCTCCTTGACGGACAAATATAGGAGCAAAGTCCGCATTCCATACAGTCGAGTATATGGTATCTGTCAGCCATTTCATTATTTCCCGACAGTGAAAAACGAACGAGGTTTAAAGGCATAAGATGCATCGGACAGCGGCTTACACATTTTCCGCAGCGAATACACGGCGTTTGTTCGGAATAGATTTCATCTATCTTTGAAAATGCCAAAAGCGCTGACGTTGTCTTTATAACGGTCGGCTTTAAATTATACTGTGCAATACCCATCATCGGGCCGCCGCATATCACCTTTTTTGGGGTTTCCGTAAATCCTCCCGCCTGTTCGAAAACAAATGAGAACGGAACGCCTGTCGGAATATCGAAATTGCACGGATTTTTCACGCAATCACCGCTGACGGTTACAATTCTTCTTATAACCGGCATACCGTTTTCAAATGCATTGTAAAGATTGTATGCGGTATCGGTGTTTATAACAACAACACCCACATCTGCCGGAAGCTTTCCCGACGGCACACTTCTTTTTGCAACAGCACGAATAAGCTGTTTTTCTGCGCCCTGCGGATACTTCGTCTTAAGCATTTTAATTATAATATCATTATCGCCGTTTATTGCCTTTGAAAGAGCTTCGGCACATTCAGCCTTATTCTCCTCAATGCCGATATATCCCTTTGAAAGTCCCAAAACCTTCATCGCAATTCTAAGTCCCTTTATAACCTCTGACGGATTTTCAATCATACGTCTGTGATCGGCGGTTATATAAGGTTCGCACTCGGCGGCATTTACGATAATATAATCTATTTTCTGTTTGGGATTAAGCTTTATAAACGTCGGAAATCCGGCACCGCCCATGCCGACAAGTCCCTTTTCTCTTATAATATTTAAAAGCGCATCCTTTGACATTGTTTCAAAGCCCTCAACCGGGCGAACCGACTCGTCGAGAGTATACTGCATATCATTTTCTATAAAAACAGAGTCGATTTTGCTCCCCGACGGATGAAGATGATGACGTATCAGTTTAACCGTACCCGAAACCGAGCTGTGAACGGGTACGGACATAAAAGCGTCGCTGTCGGCAATTTTCTGCCCGACATTTACGTGATCACCCACCTTGACAACAGGCTTTAAAACAGCTCCTATGTGCTGCTGAAGCGGATAAATATGCTCCGGGCAATCTGCAATACGCTCAGTTTTTCTGCCGCTTGTCAAGCTTTTGTAATCTTCAATATGAAGTCCGCCATGAAATGTATAAGCCATATTTACGACCATTCCTTTCTGCCGTCGCGCGGCATTTCTTTAAACCTCAAAATCAAGGCAGCTGCGGTTTTTCGTAAACGGACGAACAAAAGTATCCGCCGCCGAAACGTGTTCGGGGTGTACGGAATAAGCTTTCAGCGCCTCTGCACTTTCAAACGATGAGTCAAGCATCAAGTCTGCATTTGACGACGGAAGTCCGTCTGTATTTACTTTTATATCCAAAAGCCCCGGAATTTTTCCCGAAAGTCCTTCAAGTGCGGATTTTATATTCTTTTTAATTTCAGTTCTCTCATCATGCGAATACTCATCCTTTAAAGTCCATAGAATAATATGCTTTACCATTTTAAATAATTCCCCTTTCGTAAGGCTCAAATTTATCACACAAATTCTTATTTAAGCCGATTTTCCGCATACTCAAATTATAATCAATGTTAAAGTCTTACAACCGCATTTGCAAGCTCCGTAACCGTTGAAACCACAATATCGGCGCCTGCATCTCTCAGTTCATCCTCATCTCTGAATCCCCAAAGCACTCCGATTGTTTTTGCGCCTGCATTTACACCTGTTAAAATATCAACATTCGTATCGCCTATCATGCACACCTCGTCCATCTTTACACCGAACACGTTTGCAACATTTACAAGCATTGCCGCATCCGGCTTCATAGGCTCTCCGTCAATTCCGCCGCGGATATATTCAAAAAAATCTTTCCCGAACGTATTTTCATTCTCAATTACAGAGTGTACCACGTTATCGGGTTTATTTGACAAGACGGCTGTTTTCATGCCCATATCCTGAATTTTCTTTACCTCCGCCTTCATCTTATCAAACGGCTTCGTAAGGTACATCGGGTTTTCCTCGTATATACTGTCATACACTTCGCAAGCCTTTTTCAGATTTTCCTCGGAATACTTACCGATATGCTTAAGCGACTTTTCAATCAATACCGTTCTTCCGTTGCCAGCAAAATACTTAAAATTCTCCGTTTCTATCTGCTCAAAACCAAGCTTTTTAAGCATTGCATTTACGTTATACGATATAGACGAAAGCGTATCCATAAGAGTTCCGTCAACGTCAAACACACAAAGCTTTATCATAATTTACACTCTCCCACATAAAACTATAAAATATATTATATATCTTTTTTTCATAAAAATCAAGTACTTATTGCCTATTTTGTAAAATTTGACGCATACAAAGAATAAAAAGAGTGCAAAATAAATTTATCCTCGGAAAAGGACGGTCTTAATTGAAATGAAAAAAACAACCGATATACTTCTTGTACTGCTCGGCGCATTGCTTTATGCCGTAAGCATAGCCTGTTTTCTGACTCCGTCAAGCATCGCACCGGGCGGTGTTTCGGGAATAAGCATAATGGTAAACTATCTTTCGGGTATGCCTATGGGTATGCTGACTCTGATTATTAATATCCCTATTATTGCGGCAGGATTTCGGCACCTCGGCGGAACGCTCATTAAACGCTCCGCCGCAGCTGTTGTAATTTTCTCTCTTATAATCGATTTTATTGCCCAGCCGTATTTCCCAAAATTTACAGGTGACAGACTTTTAGGCTCAATATTCGGAGGAATACTGATGGGAGCGGGGCTCGGAATCATATTCAGCCGAGGCTGTACAACAGGCGGTACGGACATTGTTTCACTGCTTATAAAGAAAAAATTCCCTCATTTGAGAATAGGCATAGCCATGCTGCTGACAGACAGCTGTATTTTGCTTTTATCGGTGCTTGTTTTCAAGGATATAGAATCAGGTCTTTACGGAATAATAGCGCTTTTCTGTTCCTCACGGCTTATAGATTATATCGTATATGCAGATGAAAGCGCAACGCTTGTTTTCGTTTTTTCGAAGCATTGCACAGATATATCAGATAGAATTTACTCCGTGCTCCGCCGCGGTCATACAATTCTTTCGGGTATGGGCGGATATTCGGGCAAGTCCCAAAAAATAATAATGTGCGCCGTGAGAAAGCAAGAATTTCCCGCATTGAAAGAAATAATACACACATATGACGAAAACGCATTTATCGTAACAGTACGCTCCGAGGGAATTTTCGGTGAAGGCTTTGCAAGAAGAAAAATATTTTAATGCTCAGGAGGAAAAGTGAGTCTTTAAAATACCTCATCAATAATATTGATTATTTACAGGTTCATTCGTATTTTAAATCATTTCATGTTTTTAAAAAAATTATAATAAAGTCTTGATTTTTTCGAAATTTTGTGTTATAATCGGTATATACCGAAAATAAAGGGGGGCTTTTACATGCCGAGACCGCAGCGATGCAGAAGAATTTGCTTTTTACCGAAGAACGATACATTTAATCCGCAAATTTCCAAGAACGATGAACCCGTTGTGCTTACATTGGACGAATACGAGGTTATACGGCTTGTTGATTTAGAGGAGAAAACGCACGAGCAGTGCGCCGCACAAATGGATATATCACGTTCGACCGTACAGGAAATTTATGAAAATGCAAGACGCAAGCTGGCAGCATGTCTTGTTTACGGACGAAAAATGGTTATTTCGGGCGGAAATTACCGTGTCTGTGACGGAAAAGAATTTAAAAACTGCGGCAAGCACTGCCACCGGGATTTCGATACAAACAAAAATGAGTTCATGAACGCACAAAAAGGAGATAATACCATGAAAATCGCAGTAACTTATGAAAACGGACAAATCTTTCAGCATTTCGGGCATACCGAACAGTTTAAGATTTATGATGTCAGGGACGGAAAGATTGAAAATACACAGATTGCCGACACGAACGGCAGCGGACACGGCGCCCTTGCGGGATTTTTAATGCAAAACGGCGTTGATACACTTATTTGCGGCGGAATAGGCGGCGGAGCACAGGCGGCACTTGCCGAAGCCGGGATAAAGCTGTACGGCGGAGTTTCAGGCAATGCCGACGATGCTGTTGAATCACTTATAAACGGCAATCTCGGATATAATCCCAACGTTCATTGCAGTCACCATGACCATGAGCACGGCGAGGGCGGTCATACGTGCGGCAGTCACGGCTGCGGAAGTCATAAATGTCACGCATAAGTGATTTGGTTTCGAGTCTTCCGTTTTGGAATAAGCTGTCGGAAGATGAAAAAGAATACATAAGCAACGCTTCTTTTCTCCGACGCTTCGAAATAGGTGAGTTTATTCACAGCTCCGAAAACGAATGCCTCGGCGTGCTCTATATCATTTCGGATGAAATACACACTTACCTGCTTTCCGAGGAGGGCAGGGAGTAAACAGAAAGGTGAGCAAAAATGGAAAGAAAACTAAAAATAATTACTGAGAATTGCCCTCAAAATCACAAATGCCCGGCAGTAAGGGTTTGTCCTGTCGGCGCACTCAGCCAGGAAGGATTTAACGCCCCGGTCATTAATTACGATAAATGCGTGGCATGCGGCAAATGCTCAAGCTTTTGCCCGAAAAAAGCATTGGTACTATAAAAATCCGGCATAAAACTTCTGCTGATAAAGTTTATTTTACCACTTAAATTAGCCATGTGAATTTGGATTTTAATTTACTGTGAGACGGCGTTATATTTTTTTATAATAATCAATATAACAGCCGTCACCACAGCTTATCGTAAATTATATACTCCGTTTTCGTCAAACGCCTGTTTTTCATTTGCATACTACCTCATATGCCGTTTCGGCAGCTGATATATCCGTATTACACCGTATCAGGTAAAAATCCGCCGATTCAATCAGTTTTTCCGTAAGCTCAAGTGTTTTCATAAGCAGCCGGGGATTTTTCGGGATATATATCTGATTCATAAGTCTTTCAAGTACTTCTTTTTTCTCAAGCGGAAAACATTCGTTGTTTTCACTGCGTTCTATAAAACATATTTTACTGAGTTCGGTTTTTGCTTTCATATGTAAATTTTCTTTTCCCGCCCATGGCGTTCCGCAGGCATATATCTTTTTACCGATAAGCCGTATAAGCGGTTTATCACCGTTTATTATTTTTACATTATCCTTTAAAAGACGTTTCCAAAGCTGAACATGAGTGCTTTTACCGACTCCGCTTTTCGCTAAAAATGCGATTCCCGTTCCGCAAACATCAACAACAACGCCATGCATCAAAAAGCCGTTGTATTCTAATATCTTTTCCGCAATTTTTCGGTATATTGCAAGACTTTCAAGATATCCTCTGTCAAAACCGTCACCGCCTTCTGCCGAAATTTCAGCGTCGGTTGCAGCTATGGAGAAATCATACGGTTTGTTTGAAATATATTCTTCGCACATATGAGTTATATACGGATATTTATTATCAATGCGGATATTGAGCTCCGCAAGATTTACGGTAATCATAATAATGTCCTTTCTGATATTGTTACGTTTCTTTGTTGTTTGCATATTGCGCACGAATAGGTGTTATTCAACGTTTCCATGCTAATCCCCTTGAAAAAAATTAAGGCTGTTTAAAAAGTCAATTCTGCGTTTCATTAATTAACCCCTATTTTGCTCCATTTCAGCATTTAGCTTTTTAAGGCATTTTTTCTCAATCCTGCTTACATAACTGCGGCTTATTCCGAGCTTTGACGCAATTTCGCGCTGTGTCAATGCTTTTTCTCCGCCGAGTCCGTAACGCTTGCAAATTATATATATCTCATTTTCGGTAAGCACCTTTTTCATCGCCTTACGAAGCTTGACAATTTCAGTTTTAGTCCAAAGTTCATCGGCAATATCGGCATTATCCGCCGGGAGAATATCGGAAAGCGTAAGAGAATTTCCCTCCTTGTCAACACCTATCGTATCATCTATCGACACATCTGCACGGCGTTTTTTACCGCTTCTTAGCGTCATTAAAATCTCATTTTCTATACATCTTGACACATACGGACAAAGACGTGTCTTTTTAGAAAAATCATAAGTATCTATACCCTTTATCAGTCCGACGGTACCGATTGATATAAAATCCTCAAGATTGCTTTCATCCCCGTACTTCTTTGCAATATGCGCAACAAGCCTTAGGTTATGCTCAATTAAAATCTGTCGTGCCGTCATATCCCCGTCTTTTAAAAGCTCAATATATTTCTTTTCGTCCTCAGCACAAAGAGCCGGCGGGAAAGCGTCGTTTCCGCAAATATAGCCGGCAAAAGCAAGTATGTCAAAAATCCATTTTGTGAATAAATCAAGTAAAAACATTTTATCGCCTCCACCTCCGCTTAAGCGGCGTCATAATCAATACATTATATGACAGTGGAAAAGCGTTATATTACTTCATCAGTTTTTTCATGATTTTCTCCGTATTTTCCCGGCAATACTCTATCTCCTCCGAAAATGACCTTGCAACAGAATAAAAATCTTCGATATTATCGCTATCCTGCGTATAAGCACAGCAAACATAAAGCCCCAAAACAGAAAATAAAACCTCCGCTCTAATCTCATCGGCACAATTTGTCAAGTGTCTGTACAAAAAATACACAACTAACTGCTCGTATGATGTTTGCCACCGCGTATCAGCTTTAAAACAAACGCTTTTCGCTTGCTTTACCTTGTCGAGAACAGCTATCCATTGCGGATTTAATATTTCAAGATGTTCAAAAAACTCCGCCCATTTTGCTATGCTTTTCATGTCCAGACTTACCGAAAGCATACTCATAAGCTCATCAGTTCTTTTCTCTACCGGCTTTTCTCTGTTCTGCACAACTGAAAAAAGATAATCTCTAAACCGAAAAAAATCGTTCTCCGATTCGTATTTATCATCTCCGTTTTCCGTCAAAAACACTTTGTTTTCATGAGATAAAACAATTCTTGCCGCCTCCTCACAGCAAAGTCCTATTCCCGCCTCGATTACACCGTCATGCTCGCTGTAAAACCTCGGATGCTCACGGCAAATATCACACAGACTATCCTCACCCATTTCGCATATCAAGCTGCAAAGATTATCCTCTCTCAAATGCGGACACCTGTTGTTTTTCATCACAAAATGACCGTCGGATATGCTTTCGTTCAGCCTTTTCCCAAATTCACCGCCAACACTTTTGTACTTATTCAGTGCAGTCTCGTCAACATCTATTTCCCAGCCGATACAACAGCTGTGCCGGCATTTCTGCGCAATACACTTAAATTCTTTGTAGTAACTCGGAACTATCATAGCTTTACCTCTCAAACTTAAAAGGGGGATATTAAAAAGCTTGCTTTGCTGATTTCAAAGCCTTTTTATATCCCCCTTGAATAAAGACAATTTTAAATTATTTATTCATGTCGTTATGTCTTATTTCCGCCCTTTTAATCTTACCTCCGACTGTTTTCGGAAGCTCGTCCACAAAATCAATTATACGCGGATATTTATAAGGTGCGGTAACGTGCTTAACATGATTTTGAAGCTCCTTTTTAAGCTCCTCAGAAGGCGAGTAGCCTTTTGCAAGCACTATTGTTGCCTTAACAACCTGTCCTCTTATTTTATCCGGCGCTGCGGTAATAGCGCACTCTACAACTGACGGGTGCTCAAGAAGTGCCGATTCAACCTCAAAAGGTCCTATTCTGTATCCGGAGCATTTGATAACGTCGTCGTTTCTTCCGACAAACCAATAATATCCGTCACTGTCACGCCATGCAACGTCTTTTAAATTATAGCACTTTCCGAGAAGTCGCTCCTCGGTACGCTCGGGATCTTTGAAATAACCCGTAAACAAGCCGACCGGCGGATTGTTCTTAACGTCCATTATGCAGATTTCGCCCTCCTCACCGTCCTCACAAATCTCGCCGTCAGCATTTATAAGCTGTACATCGTAAAGCGGCGACGGTTTTCCCATAGAACCGGGACGCGGCTCAAACCACGGAAAGTTTGCTATAATTACGCTCGACTCCGACTGACCGAAGCCTTCCGTAAGCTTAAGTCCCGTAAGGTCGTACCATTTCTTAAATACCTCCGGATTAAGCGGTTCACCGGCAATACAGCAGTGATGAATACATGAAAGGTCAAACTGCGTTACGTCCTCCTGAAGCATAAAACGGAACATTGTAGGCGGCGCACAAAACGTTGTGACCTTATATTTTGTTATTACCTTCAACAGATTAAGCGGAATAAACTTATCCATATCGTATGTAAAAATAACGGCACCGCTTATCATCTGTCCGTAGATTTTACCCCAGCCGAACTTTGCCCAGCCGGAATCGGAAACGCTCATATGAAGCTTGTTTTCCTCAACTTTGTGCCAATATTTAGCCGTTACAATATGTCCGAGCGGATATGTAAAGTTATGCTGAACCATTTTCGGCATACCCGTTGTACCCGATGTAAAATACACAAGCATAATATCGTCATTATGAGTACATTCGGGGTCATCATGTGCCGGGCGCGGGAAAACGTCCGAACAATTCTCTATACCCTCGTCAAAATTATGCCAGCCTTCTCTCTTTCCGTCAACCAAAACAAGATGTTCAAGACCGTTTGTTTCCGGCAGTGCAAGCTCTGTTTGCTCAACAACAAATGCATCGTTTACGCAAATCATCATCTTAACACCTGCCGCATTAACACGGTATGCAATATCCTTTTTTGTAAGCTGCATTGTTGCCGGAATGATTGTTGCACCTATTTTGTGGAGTGCCGTCGCACAAATCCAATACTCATATCTGCGGCGAAGTATCATAAGAACAACATCGCCTTTTCTTATACCGAGGCTTTTAAAAAAGTTTGCCGTCTTTGATGAAAGACGAGAAAGCTCATCATATGTAAATTTCTTTTCATTATCGTTATCATCGCACCAAACAAGCGCCATCTTATCAGGCTCTTCCTTTGCATACGCATCTACAATATCAAATCCGAAATTGAAATCCTCGGGAATGTTTACTTTATAATTTTCCTTAAAATCCTCGTATGAGTCAAACTCAATACGGGGTAAAAAACGCTCTAACATTTAAAATATGCTCCTTTAGTTTGTAATTACAGTTAAAAATCTTGCCTTTTTATCACCGGCACATTTTTGACCGTGCGGATGCGACGGATTAAAATAAACGCTGTCGCCCTCATTGAGCAAAATCTGCTTGTCATCAAACATGAGCATAATTGAGCCTTCAAGTACAAGGTTAAATTCCTGTCCGGAATGACATATAAGATTGGGTATCTTATCGGTCGGCTCAAGGGTAACAAGCAGCGGCTGCATAACCTTTTTGCTGTATCCGTATGCAAGGTCTTCAAAGCTGTAACCTTTCACTCGATCGACAGGTTTTCCTTTCCCTTTCGGAATTACTTGAAATGTGTTTAATTTTGAAGAAACGCCTGTTATTATTTCATTGAAATCAACACCGAATTTTCCGGCAATTTCATATAACACGCTGATAGGGATATCTCTGCCCGATTCCTCATAGGACGTATACAACGCACAATCAATGCCAAGCTCTTTTGCAAGTGTCTCACGTGTATATCCGCAGACCTCACGGAGCTCTCTGATACGATTTGCTATCTCCATATACTGCTCCACTGTTATTACCTCCTTTTTTGTTTGTGTATGCAGAAAAGTCTACATATTATCATTATACAATTATTTGTTGCATTAGTCAAGCATATTTTCAAATATTAATCAAATAAGAAAAAAAAGCCACTTGCGCAGCTCTCTTTTTTTATATTTTGCCGAATGATTTTGACGGGTTTATTATAACTTGATGATTAGTTTTAATCCACGCCCCTCTTACGAGGAGCGACAGAAACGGCGATTTGCCGAGCGAGGTAATGGCTATTTCAATCCACGCCCCTCTTACGAGGAGCGACCTTCCGTCCGGCTTTGTGTATTCGACCCAACAGTCATTTCAATCCACGCCCCTCTTACGAGGAGCGACTTTGCGTGCTTTTTTAATGGAGGATTTAATTATATTTCAATCCACGCCCCTCTTACGAGGAGCGACGAGCAGCTTTGCGCTATTCTCAAAAGATATGACATTTCAATCCACGCCCCTCTTACGAGGAGCGACCGGCAGAAAACCTACTGTCAAATGGCAAGGTAGATATTTCAATCCACGCCCCTCTTACGAGGAGCGACCGCTGCGCCCGTCAAGCTCCTGTTCGGCAATTCCTTTTCAATCCACGCCCCTCTTACGAGGAGCGACATTCTCCTTCTCAATAAAACAAAAGTTTCATTATTTCAATCCACGCCCCTCTTACGAGGAGCGACTTCGGCGGCAGAACTTATAAATCAGCTTCAAAGCATTTCAATCCACGCCCCTCTTACGAGGAGCGACAGCGAAACAGACAAAATTATCTGTTTCTATTTGCTAAATACTATATATATTTCACAGTATTTAGACTTAAAACAATTTATAAGAGTATTAAACTTTATAAATAATATAAAAAACTTGCGCGAATCCCTTAGAGAAAAAATGTGTGCTTATGTTTCGCACTACAACATCAGTATGCCTCCGGGATCATAACCGGGCGAAACCCCGTAATGTTCAATTTTGGAATTATATTTATCCCCCAGATTATAAAATCTTATACTGTCTGCTTCAGGGTCTATGATTTTTAACAATTCATGTTTCACAAATTTTAATTGTGCTGCATCAAGCTTACATTCAAAAACCGAATTCTGAACTCTTTGCCCATAATTAACGCAAATTTTTGCTACTTTGGCAAGACGTTTAACTCCTTTTTTGGAAGTTGTGCAAACATCGTATGCAATTAAAACCAACATAGCTCGCTACCTCCATACAAAAGGTGGGTAATCATCAATATCACCCCGAATATACCTTGCCAACAGCTTTGCTTGCATAAACGGTATCATACCCCATTGCATCTTTTCCTTAAGATAAGGATGAGTTACTATTTCCGTTTTCTTTTTTTGCCATTCCGAAAGAAAACGCCTCTTTGCATCATCACTAAAAACAACCGCACCGGTTTCGGATTCGATAAAATCATCACCTTTAAGATATTGCTTATTAATCATGGTAAGCACAAATCTATCAACAAAAGGGGCTCGAAATTCTTCCAACAAATCTAATGATAATGATGCTCTCCCCGGTCTATCCGTATGGAGCATGCCTACATACGAGTCTAAACCTGCTGTTTCCAACGCACAAGTACAAATACTTGTCATTAGAGTATACCCAAACGATAACATTGCATTCACCGCATCACGTGGTGGTCTTCTATTTCTGTTTTTAAAAACAAAACGCCTATCATCACGCAATATAAGTGATCCGAAAACAGAAAAATAATATTCTGCGCACTCGCCCTCTATTCCGCGCAAAGACGCAAAATTGTCAACCTCAAAAGCCTTTTTTGATGATGCTTTCAATGCATCAGCCACTTTGTTGAACTTTTGAATATCCAAGCGTTCCCCGTGATCGCTTATAGCTCTGCGAATAACTTGTGTGTTATTTAGAATTTTCGCAGAAATAATATTTTTTGCAATTGCAAGTGAACGGCTGTCATCATCCGAAACGCGATACTGCTCTCTTCTTAAAACAACATTTCCGTATGACTTGCCGATTGTTCGGGAAAGAAATCTTCCATTCGGAGTAAGAAACACAACCAATATATTTTTTTCGGCACATTTCCCCATCAGCGCCGGCGTTATGCCGGCATAGTTCATTACAACAATATCATTGAGCAAATGTAACGGTGTTTGATTTAATACTTTATTATTTTGTTTAACAACAACATTCTCACCGTCCAAAGAAATATACGCATCGGGAATTGTTATATATAAAGTGTTTTGTATCGTTTTCATATCATTCCCCCAAACACTTCCTTATTGTATTCGCTCGCAGGTACAATCTTTTCTAATTCCGGCATACAAATCTCATTTAAAGAACAAGCATTACAAGCTTTTTTCCTTTTCGGCTTCGGCAAATATTTTTTATCCATAAAGGTATGCATCTGCAAAGCGATTTGTTTCACCTCCTGCCGCAGCTGTGGCGTGATTTCAACAGATAAACGGCGTTTTGTTTCGAAATAGAACAATGCTCCCTCATTTATATTACAGCACAGCATTTCTTCCAAACACATCACTTGTGCCGCTAATTGTAAAATATCACAATTATTCTCTTTTGGAGAACCCTTTTTGTATTCAATAGGATACGGAACGTACTTGCCTGTATGTCCAGGCAAGCAAATACCGTTTATTTCGTCTTGCTTAAACTCAACAACGTCACATTCGCCGCTAAACCCCAAATCACGTGAAACAACACGCATTCCCCGGGTGATAATTCGGTCGCAGCGAGTTTCCTTACGTTTGCTGTCATGAGCGTTTTCATGTACTATTGCTCCTGCAACAGTACGTTCGTTTTCTGCCCATACACCGTCAATATGTATTAAAGCCCACTGCCTTTGACAAAATCGAAAGTGCTGTATACCCGACAATTGCAGGAGATGTTCATCATCATACTCCATCAATCACCTCAGGAGCAAGTCCTTCTAAAGACTCACAGTTTATTGTATAATCATCAACACTTGAGGGCATTTGAACACCGTCTTTAAGCGTTGCGGTAACGCTTCTGTGAATCTCCGCAGACGAATATTGACCATCCTTACAATTATGTTTAAACCAATATAATTTAACAACCTCCATAGAACCATCGGGACGAGCAGATGAAGAATCATTTACAAAAAGCGTTCGTATTGCTTCTTTAATCTTTTCAGCATCTTCTTCGGTAAAGCCTGTTTTTTCTGCCAATTGAACGTTTATAGATCCCTTAACCTTATATAAACCATAGCGAACAAAATGTTTTGTACCCATAGTATCAGAAGCCTTTGCCCCGGGTTTGACTTCCTCGCCGTTTACGCTTTTTGTTATCTGCATTGAATATACATCAACCGGCGTAATGCTTGTTGCCTGATGAATTGAAACAGGTCCACGAACGCCAACCGAAACACTGCTTCCCTTAAATGCAAACACCTGTCCGAAAGCTCTTACGTCAAACCATGTGTTACAAGCAGACTTTGCTAAAGCATCAGCATTCTTTTCCTTAAGCAAATCGCCTGCTCGATTGCTTAAGCTGGTGCAACCGTCATCGGCTCTCTCAGCCGATTGCACAAAAATTTTCTCACCCATATCCTGTAATCGATTTCTGATTTTACGCTTAATGCACACATCCGATATCTCGCCAAATCCGTTATAATCCGTACGAGGTCTGTTCCCGTTCAAAGGGTCTCCGTTTGCATTCGCATTTTTTACCGAAACAAATGCAACAAAATCAATCTTATTATTTAGTATAGCCATATTAGTTTTCCTCCTCAACTGTATTTACGTCTTCTTTATCTTCTTTTTTTGACCATAGCCAATTACGCTGCAAATAATATCCAAGCAAATAACTGTCATTTAACTTTTGTTTTTGCATGGAATCATCGAATGAAGAAATCACTTCAAAAATACTCGCAATCTGATTTTCGTAAAACACTTTACTCCCCATGCTTAATTTTGGGTAATACGCATTTTTTAACTGCTCGATAATTATCCTTGAAGTTTGCAGCGGTCGCTGTACAAATGCC
The DNA here is from genome assembly GCA_934486495.1 of uncultured Clostridia bacterium. GTDB lineage: Bacteria > Bacillota > Clostridia > UBA1381 > UBA1381 > RGIG9115. The sequence continues at coordinate 5,838 of CAKSPW010000034.1, read as the reverse complement.
GACTGAAGTCTGATTGCATTTGTTTCACGCTCTTTATCGCTATCATATGTGTCCTCCTCGATTTTTTCCAATATTGCCAACAAACGACCATATTGGTAACTGATATCCTTTTTGTCTTTTTCTAAAGCCATACATGCTTCCTCCTTACATAAATCATTGCGATACTTATTCAACACGGCAACTGTGGTTGACAATAATCCTCGTCTTTGTACCTTTTTGTATAGAACTAAGTTCGACGCTTTTAAAACGAGCGCATTTTTTATATCCGTCGGGAATCGCTCTTTGTTTATTTTGCAGTTAATAAGTCTTTGCATATTGGGTGCTATAATCTTGTCGTCCAAAACAATTTTTATTTCTGACGGCTGACCGTATGCGTACAGTATTATATCATACAACGATGGTGATCTCACCCCCTTCGACACATCGTTATATATGCAAGTTTCATCCCAATATAAAAGCCTGGCTAAAAAATCCGAGCCGCACAACTCATTATAATATGTCACAGAAAGCCGACCGGTAGTTGCTGCATCAAAAGCAGCAATTACAACGTCATCGTTGGCAGTTAAATTGTAATTATTCTCTATTGCACTTCGCAATTCTTTTTTATACGTTCCCGGAAGAATTTTGGAAGATTCCTTTAGCAAAGGATTATTAATCTTCGGCAAAACCTTACCATGTGGATTCCAGCAAATAAATGCCCGACCGCCACTGATTATACTGTCGTTTGCAATCAGCCATTTCAGAGCATTATGCGATTTTTGAGAAGCTTCATAGCTAACGGTCATTGCCTCATTTTGCTCCTTAAATCTTCCTCTAAAGGTAAAATCAGTATAGTCGTTACATGAAATGATTTTAGCATTTCCATTAAAAGAAAAAACCCCCTTTAAGTGCTTAGGCAAAATAAACGTTTTATCTCCTGTTACCATGCAAACATTTTGGGGAAGTTTTTTTAATAAATTCTCCATAAAGTATTTACAATACTTTTCTTTCAGGTTTTCGTTATTCCAGCACTCTGCCTGTTCATCTTTAATACCAATTACCCGCCAGCAAACAATACTCGACTCAATCTTTTTGAAATCACCATTATACAAATCGCTCTTTTTTAAATCTTCTAAAATACTTCCTTTTTTGATATAGTTCAAAACCGACTTAAAAAACGGATGAATATCCTGAAGCAATTCAAGTTGATTTACATAAAGTTCATGCTTTTCTTTCACATTCGGCGCTAAATACCCCACGTTATCACACAGTATATGTGGTGATGGAGCTGAAGATCTGTTAGCAGATTCGACAGTGACCGGTATTGCTATTTTCCCGTTATTGCTCGGCCATTCCACTGCCCTGATAAATTCGCCCGAATTATCAATGGTTATTTCTATTTTAGGCTCCGCTATCATGTGGCACATAGGTGCCAACGGTTCCTTATAAGTCGCCATTTCATTCGGAGGCATATTTATTAAGGTTTCATACGTTTGATATGCTTTTTGAAACAGTCCCACATTAACCCTCCTTTTCAAATTCATTTAATCCTACGAAATTGTTTTGTTCATTGCCGAAAATCTTCATTTTCATTTGTCTTGAGTCCTTATGTATACAATCCCTTGGTCTAATAAATTCTATCACACCTTTTTTCATGACACATCTCCATAAGTTAACCGTCATTCTTGATGGATCTGTTCCTTCGTTTCGAGCTTCATCCGGATATGTAATGCCATGATACATCAAGTCAAAATGCAATTGTTCGAGCGAATCATAAAAACCCTCACCCTCTCCGAATTCACAAGGCTCTACATAGCCCTGACATTCCCTTGTGCCCAAGAAAATATCACGCCTTCCACCTCGGGAAATCATTCTTTTGGCAATTTCATGATGCTTGTTTTCGTTTCTGTCTTGTTCAAGCTCCGGTCGTGACTCGTTCCATTCAAAATGGGCTTGAACCTGATAACAGCAATCTTTCAGATAAGTGTAATATGCCAATTCGTTTTTATTATCGCTAAACTTTATCGGTTTTACTCCTTTCACCTCCGTTTGTATTTGGTTCATAACCCTTACCTTGTCTATATACCAAACAATGGTGGGCTTCCAGTAAACCGACGAAATTATCCCCTTTAAAGCTTCATAGGTAGGAACATGATAAGTACATTTTTCGCCTCCGACCCTCATAATCGGATCTGAGAATAATGCATAATCTCCATAAACCTTAAAGGTTACAATATTAGGATGTTGCATGTCGAATCTCCTTTCATTTTTAAATTTAATCCTAATTTTTCACTATAAAATTCTTTTTTCAAGACTTTTATGCTACCGTTGCAAATTTCATATATTGCATCGGATTTTGTTAACTCAGTTAAAGTTGTATCAAAAACAGATATTAAATACAGCTTTGCTTTATTCACAAGCTCAAGTTTATAATTAATGTCAGCACTTGCCTTTGCTGAACACAGCTCACTTATGATTTTTTCACCTTCGCCGTACGGTACAACAATACTGTTCTGAAATTCCTCAAACACCGAAAACAGCGAGCCGGCAAGCTTGAATGCCTGATTAATCGAATATTCATTTTTTGAAAAATCTTCATTGGCCGACAACAATTTAAATATTGTTGTATTAATAGAATTCGTGCGTATCGGAAATTCAGTTTCTCTCGAGTCGAATTTCTTATACAAAATTTCGTAATATGCTTTTATTGTTTCAGGTGAATTTAAGTCTTCCTTTGTTTCATCACATACAAGTTCATACATAGCATCTTGCGCCGTCTTAATTGTTGTGAGATTATGCAGCTTCTCACCCCGCATACCTATGACATAAACATCACTAGCCGTACCGAATTCACCGTTTCGATTACATCGTCCGGCGGCTTGAATAATGCTATCCAAACCTGTGATTATACGAAAAACACAATCAAATGAAATGTCTATTCCTGCCTCAATAACCTGCGTGGAGATACACACCGTTCGCTTGCCGTTTTTTAACCGATTGTTTATTGTTTCAATTGTATCCAACCGATGCCTCGGGCACATTGAGGCGGACAAATGATAACAGTCTTTAAATTCACAACTTATTTCATCAAATAACTCTGCCGCCTCAGCCTTGGTGTTACAAACAATCAATAAACTGTTAACCTCGTTTAGCTTTTTAAGCGCAAAATCAATTATTTCGTTTTTTTGCTTCTCTCCCTTATATTTTATATTTGTACGTTTAAAAACATTATCATACTCTTTTAAAATATTAGGCTCTATTATATCAACTGTTTTGTCAATCATAGAATGTTCTACGCTGCTAAATTCCGGTTGTGTTGCAGAGCTAAAGACAAAAGCAACATCGAATACCTCACTTAAAATATTTACCGCAAGATTAAATAACGACAGTAAGTTATTTGGTATTGATTGTACCTCATCAATTACGACAACACTGTTTGACAATGAGTGAAGTCTGCGTATTGCTGATGTTTGCCCTGAAAACAAAACATTCAGAAATTGCACAAGGGTTGTAATAATAATTGGCGCATCCCAATTCTGCATTAATAATTCCATTTCATCGAACTCATCGGAGTATCTATCCTTTACAACATTTGAATGATGCTCCAAAATACTGTCATCGTCGTTTATTGCCCTGCGAATTATTTGCGCATTTTGGTCGATAATAGACAACAGCGGAGCGACAAAAATAATGCGCTTTTTGTCATTGTTCTTTGCATAATTCAGCGCAAATCTCAACGACGAAAGAGTTTTACCCGACCCCGTAGGCATATTGAGCCTAAATATTTTGTCTTTTAACGATGCTTTTTTCTTGCAAATACTCGATAATTCAGTCCGGGCTTTATTAAGAGGAGTATCACTTTTAAAATCGCTCATATAAATATTGAGATTTTCGATAAATTTATCGCAATCAAAAACTGTACTTGTATGCTTACGTTTCTCCATAAATTCAGCAGTATCCGTTCTGTCTGCATCAATTAGCGCTGATATTAAAAACCTCACAACAAAGCCTAAATAAAAACAAACTTCATCATTATATTTTTCTTCGTCATTCGGTATTTCCGTTATTTTTTCAAATACTGTCCGGAGCTCATTGCATGCCTCACTGAAAAGGATGTCTAAATCTTCGTTTTTTGTCAATTTGGAATTATTGAAGTTTACGCAAGCATCTGAATCATATTTCGGCTGTTTTTCTAACCGATATTTAAACTCAGATCTGCCATCTTCATTATAGCAATCCACTAAACCATGATGGCTCGTGGCAACAACCGCTATAATCTCCGCAACCAAATCGCGGTATGGGCTGTCATCGTTTTGGTTTTGCCTGTTAAAAGCAGTATGATATTTTTCCAAAATACACTTTACTGCCGCAAAGGTATGAATTACCGACCCTTTTTGCACTGCCTCTCCATTTGCGGATTTTTCGATATAATTTGTGAATTTCGGATGCATTTTACCCAAATCATGCAAAATACCTCATAAATAACCGGTGCTTGAAAGATTGTTTCGGCACAGGGAATCCTTTGCTCGATTTGCAACATTTACACAGTGTTCTTCGACTGATTGGATCTCTCCGCAATTATTAATGTGTGCTATAAATTCCATTTAATTTACCGCCTTTTATATTTGTGTCTTGCCGTCGAATTCGTTTTTATTAACCTTTTGATTTATCCAATCTCTTATTATACTCTGCTATCAAGCTCTTAGGCGATAAGATCCTCATCTTATCCTCAAACTGAAACAGCCATCCGAAAAATGTCGGGCTTACCTGCACTTCCACTTTTGCAACAAGTGTATCTTCACCCGTTCTTGTCATATTTACTTTTTCACCGAATTTATCGTATATCACTCCAATCAAATCATTTGTAAATTGAAGTGTTACCCTTACGCCATCACCGCCGTACATCTTAAATACCCGCTCGGTATATTCCCCTACATCTATTTTCTTAAGTTCATTTTCCGTCTCAACATCAATAGATTCTTCCTCTATTTCTACCTGCTTCATTCTGTCAACACGATAATTTGCAACACTCGCGTGCTTGGTGTTATATGTCATAAGATAGTAATTATCTTCATGATAGATAAGCGCCATAGGATTAACCACATACAGCTTCTTATCTTTTCTGTATACTTGATCGCCGTTCTCGTCCAAATCAAAGTAATAAAATGACACTTTGTTTTTATTTAACAATGCTTGCTCCAAGGTTTCTACTATATAATAAATCGTTTCATTACTATGCTTTCTCGTATTAAAACATATAATATTATTCTCCAGTATATCCGCCCTAAATCCACCACCCAGCGACGCAATTTTTGACGTTAATTCCTTCGTTTTCTTCTCAGTTATAAAGCTTGCCGCCTGCACCGCATCTATGAGTATTTTCAGCTCCGGCACACTAAATGCCCGATCGGCCATATAAAAAGCCTTCTCATGCCCAACCATAACGCTCATAACCTCAAAACCGCTCGAATTTAAAACCTTTATATCTCTTTTCACCACTTCGGAATTACACGGAATATTAATTTCGGTAAGCTTCTTTGATAACTCAATTGCCGATAGCGGGTGCTGCTCATCGCTCTCCCTTTGCAATATTTCATAAAGCTTTATAAGCTTGATTTTTCTAATGCCTGTATACGGATTATCAGCCAAAATATACACCTCCGAAAAGATATAAATATAATTTTAATCAGATTATAGCATATAATTCATCAAATGTCAACATTTAACCGTTACATTAACGTAGCGGTTAGAATAAAAACTTTGAGCGATTCCGAAAAAGAATCCTTCACTGCTTCTCGTATAAAAACATCATCGCTGCTCAATCATAAAATGATGTGGGAATGTGGATAAGTCTTCAAC
>CAKSPW010000033.1 GCA_934486495.1 uncultured Clostridia bacterium | reverse complement strand
CTGAAAAAGCGGCAAAGGAGTACGGTGTTGAGGGTGCAAAGGTATACACCGATTTTAAAGAAATGATTGAAAAGGAAAAGCCCGAGGTTGTTCATGTTTGTACACCTAATCGAGAGCATGCTCCCATCACAATCTATGCACTCGAACATGACTGTCACGTTATGTGCGAAAAGCCGATGGCAAAAACATATGCTGACGCAAAGGCTATGCTTGATGCATATCACAAGTCGGGCAAAAAGCTTACTATCGGTTATCAGAACAGATTCAATCCCGAATCACAGTTTGTTAAAAGAGCCTGCGACAACGGCGAGCTTGGCGATATTTACTACGCAAAGGCTCACGCTGTCAGAAGAAGAGCTGTTCCGACATGGGGTGTTTTCCTCGATGAAGAAGAACAGGGCGGCGGTCCGCTTATAGATATCGGAACACACGCACTCGACCTTACACTTTGGTGCATGGATAACTATAAGCCAAAGAGAGTAAGCGGAAGCGTATTTAAAAAACTCGGCGATCAAAAAGAAACAGGTAACGCATGGGGCGATTGGGATCCGGAAAAATACACTGTTGAGGATTCGGCTTTCGGATTTATCCAAATGGAAAACGGCGCAACAATAGTACTTGAAAGCAGCTGGGCGCTCAATACACTCGATGTTAAAGAAGCTAAGTGCTCACTCTGCGGAACATTGGCAGGCGCTGATATGGAAGACGGCGTAAGACTTAACCTCGCCAAATACGGCAAGCTTACAACAATCAAGCCCGAACTCGGTGCCGGCGGTGTTGCATTCTATGACGGCGAAAGCGTTTCAGCTGCCGATATGGAAGCACGTCAGTGGATTGACGCTGTTATAAACGATAAAGAACCTTGTGTTAAGCCCGAACAGGCTATATGCGTAACTCAAATTCTTGAGGCTATTTACAAGAGCGCAAAAGAAGGAAAGGAAATCATAATCGATGATTAATGTTACAGTCTGGAACGAATTTATACACGAAAATACAGACGAGTCGGTAAAGAAAATATATCCGGAAGGTCTTCATAAAGCGATAGGTGAATTTCTCGGTACAAACGATGATATTTCCGTTACATATGCAACTCTTGATATGGATGAATGCGGACTTGGAGAAGACGTTGTAAACAACACAGATGTACTTATTTGGTGGGGTCATATGGCTCATGACAAAGTACCCGACAGCATTGTAGACAGGGTTTACGACGCCGTTATGAAGGGAATGGGTCTTGTTGTTCTCCATTCGGGTCATAACTCAAAAATCTTCAGAAAGGTTATAGGCGCACCCTGTAATCTCAGATGGAGAGATGACGACCGTGAAAGAGTTTGGGTTGTTAATCCCGCTCACCCGATTGCGCAGGGAATTCCCGAATATTTCGAGCTTGAAAACGAAGAAATGTACGGTGAGCCGTTCTCAATCGCAAATCCCGATGAAGTTATATTTATGGGTTGGTTTGCCGGCGGTGAGGTATTCAGAAGCGGATGCACCTTTACAAGAGGCTGCGGAAAGATTTTCTATTTTCAACCCGGTCACGAAGGTTACGGAAACTTTTACAATAAATATGTACAGCGTATTATAACAAATGCGGTAAGATGGGCAAATCCTATCCGCAAGTTTGAAAATATTGATTGCGTATGGGCAAAGGACAAGCCCGAAGCATAAGAAAGGATGTAGTTTTTATGAATTTAAGTGTTATGTCACCTGTTCTTGCAAGCATGAGCCTTGAAGAAGCTCTTAAATATTTATCGGGTCTCGGCGTTGACAGCCTTGAGCTCGGCGCAGGCGGTTATCCGGGAAAAGCCCATATGGACGCTCAGGATTATCTTGACCATCCCGAAAAAATTGACGCTTTAAAGGAAATGCTTAAAAAGTATAATATGAAGCTTTCGGCTATTGCTTGTCACGGCAATCCCGTTCATCCGAACAAGGATTTTGCAAAGCAGTCGCATGATGAGTTTGTTGCCGCAATGAAGGTTGCGGTTGCTCTGGGAGTTGATACGATTATCGGTTTTTCGGGCTGCCCGGGAGATTGCGAAAACTCAAAAAATCCGAACTGGGTAACGTGCGCATGGCCTAATGAATATCTCGATATTCTCAATTGGCAATGGAATGAGGTTTTAATTCCTTACTGGAAAAAGACGGCTGAGCTTGCAAAGGAAATCGGAATAAAGAAAATTGCATTTGAAATGCACCCGGGTTTTTGTGTATACAACCCCGCAACTCTTATGAAGCTCAGAAATGCTGTCGGTGATATAATCGGCGCAAACGTTGACCCAAGTCATCTTTTCTGGCAGGGTATAGATCCTTGTGAAGCTATTAAGTATCTTAAGGGAGCAATTTATCACTTCCACGCAAAGGATACAAAGATTGATGAAACAAATACAGCAGTAAACGGTGTTCTCGACACTAAAGGATATGACGATACTCTCGGTCGTTCATGGGTATTCCGCACAGTCGGTTACGGTCATGACGCAAGCGTTTGGAACAGCATAATCAGTACTCTTAAAGCTGTCGGATATGACGGTGCTATCAGCATTGAACACGAGGACGGTCTTATGTCACCGAAGGAAGGACTTGAAAAGGCAATATCTTTCCTTAAAAAAGTTATTATTTATGAAAACGCAGGAGAAATGTGGTGGGTATAATCCTGCCCGAAATTAAAATTCAAATAATCCGACGGCTTCAAAACGAGGCCGCCGGATTTATTGGCGCTATGAAGGGAATGATTTATTATGGTACATACAGTAGGAATAATAGGATACGGCGGAATGGCAGGACATCATCATCAGACTCTTGCCGATTATGACAGAATACGCTTCAAAGGTATTTTCGACCTCAACAGCGAGCGCGGCAAGGTTGCCGAAAGTCAGGGAATGATAGCATATTCTTCAAAAGAAGAGCTTCTTGCCGACCCCGAAATCGATATAGTTCTTATTGCAACATCAAACGAAGTTCATATGCAGCTTGCAATAGAGGCAATGGCAGCAGGTAAAAACGTAATATGCGAAAAGCCTGTAACAATGTCATCTGATGAGCTTGTCAAGGTTATGGAAGCAGCAAAAAAATACAATAAGGTATTTACGATAGATCAAAACAGAAGAACCAACAAGGATTTTGTTTTGATGAAGAGAAATGTCGAAGCAGGTCTTATCGGAAAGCCGTATGTTATAGAATCGAGAGTTGAAGGCTCAAGAGGTATGCCGACAGGCTGGAGAACAATCAAATCTCTCGGCGGCGGCATGATGCTCGACTGGGGTGTTCACCTTATCGACCAAATCATGTATATGGTTGACGAAAAGGTTACAAACGTATTTTGTAAGATGTACAAAATTCAGTATCCGGAAGTTGAAGACAATTTCAGACTTACTCTTACATTCGAGAGCGGTCTTACGGCACATATAGAGGTTTCGACAAACAACTATATCACTCATCCTCGCTGGTACGTTTTGGGTACAGAGGGAACGCTTCAAATTAATGACTGGGACTGTGAAGGAAAAATCATAAGATGTATAGATAAAGAGGACGTATGGGACGAAGAAATTATTTATACAAAGGCAGGTCCTACAAAGACTATGGCACCGAGAAATCAAAATTCAACGGAAACAATCACCATTTCCGAGCCTTTGGACGTTGTTGATAACCTTACCGTTGTTTACGATCAAATGATTGACGCAATAGAGGGTAAGGCTGAGCTTACAATCAAGCCTGAGCAAGCGCTCAGAGTTATGCGTGTTATGGAAGCTGCATTTGAATCCGATGAGAAAAAAATCGCCGTTCAGACGGAAATTTAAAGGCTTATTTAAAATCACTGCCGCAAAGCAATGCGGCAGTGATTTTTTTATGTCAAAATTCACATAGTAATTAAATATAAATAAATATATAAAATTAAACTATTTGCTATAAAAAGGATAAAAAAAGCTTGAAAAATATGATAATATATGTTACAATGAATATAGGATTTTATAAGCCATAAAAAAATATAAAAAGGAGGCAAAAAACATGAAACGACGAAAAATATCACTTTTGCTGACAGCAGCTATTGTTTTGACTTCTTATGGGGGTATGTTCACCAAAGAAGCTCACGCAGAGAAAAGCGCAGGTATATTTGATAAAATATTTTCCGATATGGATAATATTAATGCAAACGAATATGCGGACGATCTCCCTTATTATGACGGAGAAATGCTGAGCAATGTGCGCGAGCCGCTTATTTTCTCATCAAACGGAGGGAAAATTTACGGTGAAGGCAGCGGTGCGGAAAGCGGCGATGCAATGGCATGGAAGGATATTTCCGCCAAGCCACGTCTTGACAGCCGCATTTCTGTAAGCGGAAAAAGCTACAACTTGAGCGGAAGCATTGAGATTTTGAAATCCTACGAGGGCGATTTTACGGCAACCGGAAAGAAAAATCTGCTTGCGTCTGTTGTCGGTGCAAGTACAACGGACGGAAAAGCGCTGCTTCTTCTTTGCGTATCGGATGCCGTATTCTCGTCGGCTATGTCACCTGTGGTTGTTCTTTATGAGGGAACGGATAATAAGAACCTGTTTTTGGACAGAAGCGAGTGGAGCAATTGCATAAGCATTGTGTGCGGCGATGTAAACGGTGACGGATATGATGAAATTGTAACGGCAACTCCCACATGGGATATAAGCAATCAGACAGCAGGAAACGGCAATCACGGATTTTCAAAAAACAGCAGCCCATATGTATGGCTTATGAACGACAGCGGAAAATCGGGCAGCTGGAATAAATCAGACGGATGGAATCAAGAGCCATTCATTTACGGCGGCGCAATGACTCTTTATAACACCAATTATCTCGGTGCACCGGGCACCTCATCATCTCTTGCGGTTGCCGATATAGACGGTGACGGATACGATGATATTATTTCGGCGGTGTCATCTACCGATGTGCATTACAACAGCAGCTATGTATCAAACGGCTTTGCTGTCTGCGTTGCGCGCGGAGATGAAAACATTATAAATATGCGCGCTGTCGGCAACAGATTTCATCTGCTTAACTATTTAGACGGCGATACATATAAAAAGCTCGGTCTGACAGGCCCTACGCGCGGCGATGCGGCTTGCTTTGATGTTACGGCGCATGATGTTGACGGGTCGGGAAAGCCGACAATATTTGTTTCAATAAAGCACGCCGTTCAGTCGTGGGCAAGCTATTCGGGCGATAAAATGTATACTCCCGACTTTTATGTGGCGGCATTTGACTATAACAAGGAAAAGAAAAAATTCGTTTCGTCAGTAGTTTATAACGGTGGAATTTATCATCACGGATGGGTTGACTCTGTAAGCGGATCGGATACGAACTATGTATATAAAACAAAGCTTTCGGACTGTGCACCGATAAGAATAGGCTTTTTAAATTCCGATTTCGGTTTGTCGGGCGGCAAAAAAGGATATTCCGGGTCCGGAACAATGCTTATAGATCAAAAATACATTGCCTTTGTGCGCTATCCCGACGGTGATACCTATCGCTACGACACAGAGGATAAGGGCTCATATACGGGTGAATGGGGAAAAGGCGAAGGAAAAACCATTGCCGGCTACGATGCGGATAAATGTATTCTTTACAATAACGGAATAGATGTGCTTGATATAAGAAGCTCAGCTGTCACAAGAGAGAGCGACGCTGCGGCGGTAACCGTTTCAACAGCTCTCGGAGACAGGGTGTATTTCCTCACTCCCTCCGGAAGCGGCTATCCGGTAAATTCTCAAAGTGCGATTACATATAATGGCACTGCCGCTGCTGCTATGCCCGATACTGACGATGACTCGGTTTATCTTAAATTTGTCAGACATAAATTTTTCTGGGCTGATCCGGTTATAGTTGCGGCGCTTGCTTCTCCGCCGTATTTTGACTCATTGCCGGATGAGAATTATGTAAACGGTCAGACTACCTACGGCAAAACAAATACATCTTCAACCGGGGAAACAGCGTCATTTACCGTTTCGGCAGGTGCGTATGTTTCAACAGAAATTAAAGCCGGAGGCGGTGGAACGGCAGGCGTTTTCGAGTCTGAGGTTGAAACAATGAAAAGCGACGGATTTTCAACCGACAGAGAAACAGAGATTTCTTTTACTCAAAGCTTTTCAGCGTCAGGCGGTGAAGACACCGTTGTGCTTTCAACGGTGGGCTATGATGCATACGAGTATACGGCTTATTATCCCGGAGCGGACGGTAAGCTGATGAAATCACCGTATGTTGTATATGTGCCGCACGGCGGTGCAAGCGCATGCAAAATGGCGAGCCTTACGTATGAGGATTATCTTGATATTATTCTGGACACCAATGAGGCAATGCCTGATTTGAAGGATGTGTTCAGTCATACTGTCGGAAAACCGGAAACATATCCGGATAAGTCACCAAACAGTGTGAATGTTGTGACGGGAAGTATTATGACCCATACGGCTCTCGGCGGCTTCCCGACAGGAAGCTCAAGTCAGAGTCAGTCTATGGAAATAACCGAAAGCGCAGAGTTTGCAAAAACAAACGGCGGCAGCGTCAGTGTAAAGCTCGGCGGCGGAGTCGAGTCTGAGGCTGATAATATATTCGGTATGGTAAGTGCCGGAGCAAAGGTTACCGGCGGCTTTTTGGGAGAAAAGGAATACGAAAGCGGAAGAATAACGGCAAATTCCGTAGGCACAAGCTTTGAAGGAAGCGTATTCGGACAGAATGAAAGCAAAAATGCCGGGAAGCTCGGGAAGGGCGAGTTCAGCTGGAGATTGCTTCAATATGTTTATAACAGTAATCCGTCAAATGCGGCAGATAAGCCAAATCAGAAATTCCCTGTTGTAACATATATAGTTTCCGGCATAAAGCAACCTGAGGGCGTTAAGCCTGAAACGGTTGCTGTTACTCCAAGCGAGAGAACTGTTGAGGCGGTCGGTGCGGCAACCAAGAATTTTGTAAATGAAGCAGCGTTTGAGGTTGTTGCGGACGGCGTTCAGAGAGAAGCATACACCGCTCTTGAGGGTGCGCCTTTGGGAATGACGCTTAATACAGGTTCAAATATCGGCACATCAAGAGCGTTCCCGTTCGGCGTGAAAATAAACGGAAATGTTGAGCCGGGAGAGTATGAGCTGAGGCTCAATGTTGGCGGTGTGCTTTCAAATCCGTTTAAGCTGACCGTTACGGGATATGTACCGCCGCAATGGCTTGAGACGGATAATGAGGTGATTGATTTCGGTTCTTCAAAATTTGTAACGGTAAATCATAAGCCGATCGTTGACGCTAAAACAATCACGGTTAAAAATATAAATACCGAAACGCTAAGCGGCCTTGAAGCAAGTCTTGATTCCGATGATGCCTTTGAAATAACGAAGAGCCTTTCACAGACCGACCTTGCAGCCGGAGGCACGGCAACGCTAAGCGTTCGCCCGAAAACAGGACTTAAGGCAGGCAAATATTTCGGAGTGCTGAAGGTGTCGAACGGGCTGACATCGGTAAGTATAAATCTTGAATATAAGGTAAATGACCCGACGCTTCCGGGTGCGCCGTATATTGCGCAGTTTGCATACTCGTCAAATCCGGTAAGGGTTACGGTAAGTGCGCCTGAGGATGACGGCGGCGGAGAAATGGTCGATTATTTATACACAATAAAGGATCATGAAGCCTATCTTGATGAAAACGGAAATCAAATCTGGAAAAGCTCAAATAAAAAGGAGCAGTACGGATTCTTTGATATAATAATACCCGAAGAGCTTCCTGAGGATCATACATATGAAATAGGTGTAAAGGCTGTAAACGAGGCCGGAGAAGGCGAAGCGGCTTGGGCATCGCTTTATGTCGGTTTCCCCGCAAATCCTCCGTCAGAGGTTAGAAACGTAAGAATTTATACAGGAGATAAAACTGTTGCGGTTACGTTTGATGAGCCCGAATATTGGGGTGAAAATGAATATGTGCCGAAAATTGATGTTAAAATTTATTCCGTATATGTGAGTAAACGCGGTGAGAGCGGCGGAATAAGTGTTGGTGCGGATAATATGCAGGCGATATTCAATAATCTTGAAAACGGCGTTCAGTACGATTTTGAGATTTTGGCATATAACTATTATAAGCAAAGCTCGTATGCGTTTACGGCAACGCCGGAGGCTAAGGTGATGCAGCCGTCAAGACCGTTTAATTTTAAAGCGGATATGAGCTATCGCACAGCAAAGCTTTCATGGGAAACTCCGATGTATAACGGCGGCAGCAGTATCACGGGCTATGAGGTTTCAACAGACGGTGGCGAAAGCTGGATAAACGCAGGGGATAGCATGAGCTATACCGCTGAAAATCTTATAACGAATAAAGAGTATACGTTTATGGTGCGCGCACTGAACGGCGACTATGCGGGTGACAGTGCGGAAATAGTAAGTAAGGCACCGTCAAGCCTTAGACAGTTTGAATGGGATGACGTTACGGATTACACGGGTTATGAACAGCTTGAATTTGCGGTAAGCAATATCGAAGGTGCGCTCGGCTATGAAATCAGCATAGACGGCGGCGAATGGCATGAGACTGATTACTTTGAGTTTGGCGGAAAACGGCGCTATTGCTTCAGCGGACTTGAAAACGGTCGGGAATACACAATCGGTATCCGCGCATTTGACAGCGAGGGACCGGGACCCGAAAAATTCTGGAAGAGAACTCCGAGCGAAAAAGCACCTATGCCGGTAAAGAATGCACGTGTTGAAGCAGGTAACGGCAAAATTATAATTTACGGAGAAAGTGCCGATAGCTATGGTGCGCAATATTCCGACGGAGGACGCTGGTGGTATTTCAGCGAAAAAACCGTATCAAGCGGCTATGAAAACGGAAAGGAGCTTGTAGTTGCAATAGGTCATGAGCCTGTATTCGTTGACGGAATAGGAGTAAATACGGCTACAAATCAGTACTTCAAGGTTACTCCCGACGCGTCCATACCCGATAAGCCTTCAATGCCTGATGTAAGTGCGGTAACCGGAAACGGCTATACAAGATTTACATGGACTTTGGAAAGCGACGGCGGAAGTGCAATTTTGTATTATAAGATACTGCTTTCAAGCAGCTATGACGGCGATAAAGAGGAATTTATTCTGCCTGCTGATCAGACAGAGTATACTGTTTACGGTGATGTGGCATATTTTGATGTCAGTGCCGTAAACAGCGTCGGCGAAAGCTATAGCGGAAGCGGAAGAGTAAACAGCCGTTATCGGTTAGAGGGCGTGGACACAGTCTCGCTGCCAATCGGATATTCCGACATATATTCTGAGGCGTTTAAGCTTATAGCAAGGTATCCGGAATATGATGACAATGACAACTATATAGGTATGGTTGATCATGATATTACTAAAGAGGCAGAAAACTGGAAAGCGGAAGGTTTAACAGATAAAATAACGTTTGATGAAGAACAGCATAAGCTTAAAATCAGCTCAGGTCTTGAAGCCGGAGAATACAGCGTTGTGGTCGGATGCCAAATTCATGGCTATGCGTTTGAGAGAATTGTAACCGTTAGAGTCGGCAGTAGTGCGGAAATATCGTCTGTTGAAAATAAATCGGACGGTGTATATGTTACGCTTACCGCGCCGAATGGAGCGCTCCTTGCGGTAGCTGCATATAATGCGGACGGAAAAATGACGGCAGTAAGCTTTAATGATATTACCGATTCCGGAACATATAATGCAGAGCTTAATTTGAGCGGTGCGAAAACGGTTAAAGCAATGATAGTCGCAGGCAGAAATAATATTTCACCGCTTTGCGAGTATAAGACTATAACTGTTAATTAGCTAAAAAAGGGGATGTTAAAGGCTCCGGATTGCAGCATACACACTGTATCTCTCCTCATACCCCCTCGAAAATGAAAAAAGGCTGCGTGGCAAAAGTCAGTTGACTTTTGCCGCACAGCCTCTTTTTTGGAAAGTAGAATTTACTCATAACAGTCTGAGCGGATGAATATAATATAACATATATACTGACGTGGGGATAAAATGCTTGTTGTTAAAAAATCAGCCGCCATTGCGGTTTTATGCGCTGCATTTATGATTGTTGCAGGCGGCATATATTTTCTTGGCGAAGCGTCAACGCAGGATAATATAAAAATAATAGTTGACGAAGGTCACGGAAGTCCAAATGGCGGTGCGGATTTGTTTATAAGTATTCATATGAACTCCTTTTTAAAATAAATCGGCTGAGTGGCTTCATATTTTCTATTCCGAAAAATCACAGCAAGATAAAAAAGGAGCTTGCGGATTATATACAAAACCGCATGGCGCAGATAACCGCAGCTAAGGCTCATGCCGTTAAATCGGCGGATAAAAGATTGTTTTTAATGAAATTCCGCCTATATCAAAATCCCATTACAATGGTCTATTTCGTGCTGTATAATTTGTGCTGTCCATCCCTCATACGTTTTTGTTCTCACCTTAAAATCAAGAGTTTGATACTGAACTCTGATTTTCCTATATCTTTTTGTTTTTCTCGGACCGCCGAGCAAGGATAGGCAGCTTTCTTCCGTTTCATACGGTTCGGACTTCTTTATGATTTCGGGATTAAACATTATTTTATATGTTCCGTTATCATCAAAACAAATAATCCGCTTTTTTACGCCGATCATATTTGCCGCCATTCCAACGCAAGTTTCTTTATGCGCCGTCAGCGTATCGAGCAAATCCTGCGACACCTGCAAATCGGCATCTGTTGCCGTTTCAGACTCCTGCCCTAAAAATGCAGTATCATGTATTAATTCTTTAACCATTATAATCACCTTTTTCGTTTATTTCCGCATAGCGTGTCAATTTCACATTACACCCCTATCTTTGCATATTTTACGCTCTTTCATAAACACTGCTTGTTTCTTTCAGCAAATTATATAAACTCTCTATAACCGTATCCGGAGAAAGAATTTCGCAGCGGCCGCCGAAGCTGATTACCCATGACAAAAAGTGAGGACTGACCGCCACCTTAACATTGCATATAAAATGACGCTCATCAGCTTTTATAATCGGAACGTCAATTCCGAACCTGTCGTATATCACGCCTACAAGCTCATTTTCAAACTTCATTCTGACGCAAACTTCCTCACCGCCGAACATCTGAAACATCGTTTTTGCGTACGAGGACAAATCGAATGGTTTGTCGGGCAAAACTCTTACCTTTTCGGTCAGCTCAATAGATTCCATTCTGTCTACCCGATAATGCACATAACTGTCATACTTCTCCTTATAGGTAATCATATAATAGTTTTCGTCATCCCATGTAAGAGATACCGGCGACTCGGAATATTGCTCTCCGTTTTTTCTGAACACCTTCTTTTTATCGACATCAATGTCAAAATACCTGAATTCAATTTGCTTATTTGCATTGATAGCGTCATGTATTTTATCGACATTATAATAGATTCTTTCATTTAAAGTTTTTACTCTGTTCGTAACAAACACCTGACGGTGAAGCTGCTTTGCATACTGCTTACTTGTAAGCTTTTCTATTTTGGAGATAAGCTCCATGCTCTTTTTTCTGGTTATAAACTTCGAGGATTGAACACTATCAACCAAAAGCTTAAGCTCCGGAAGTTCAAAATCACGGCTTGCAACAAAATAATCGGTCGTTTTTGATTTTCTCATGCAAATATCAACGCCGAACAGTTTTAAATACTCAATATCGTCATATATACTTCTTCTCTCCGCTGATATCCCGTAATTTGCAAGCTCGGCAATCATTTCCGGCACGGTCATGGTATGTTCTTCATCGGTTTTTTCAAGAAGTATTTTCATAAGGTACAGCATTTTAAGCTTTTGATGTGAAACTCTCATTATTCTCAACCCTTTTCATCATAAAACATTAAATCTTAAAGATTAAGCCTTTCGATTTCGGCAAAATAATCGTCATAACCGTCTGCATACTTGCCTGCAATTATTCTGAAGCTTTTCTTTGGCAAAGCGCAGTTGCACTCTTTATACTGATTGTATCAAATTAAGAGTGCGATAAACCGCACAGTGAATCACAGGCAATATATAGATATTGTAATTATATCATAAGTAAATCAATAAGTCAATAAATTACAAGAAAATATTGTATTTCTTTCGTCTGTGGTTACAGCGTGTTATGTTATTTTGCGCTAAAAAGAGCGGATAATAAATATCCGCCCAATTTCGTTTTATTTTATTCATAATAACCTCTATTTAGCCCTATACCGGCATAAACAGCGATAAAAAATATATTATTCCTCAAACGCTCTTTTAAGGAATGTTACAATCTGACCTCTTGAGCAAATTGCAGCAGGTGCAAATTCTGTTTCGGAAACGCCGCTTGTAATATTATTTTCAACTGCCCAGAAAACAGCGGTGCAATACTCGGAATCCTCACTTACATCATCAAATATTTCAAAATTACCAAGAGCGGGAGAACCTGCGTTTTTCCACAAATACATAACGGTTGAGGCTCTTGTGCACGGAGTGTTGCCCTCAAACAAATTACCGGATACCATGCCCTTTTGATATGCCCAAATTGCCGCATCATAGAAATAATCGGCAGATGTTACATCCGTATACGGATTTGCGCTCTCTGCCTTCGGTGAGCCTACCGCGCGCCAAAGGAATGTTAATATCTGCGCTCTTGTGCATGTTAAATCGGGTGAAAATGTCGTTGCGCTCGTACCCTGCGTAATGCTTTTACCAACCGCCCACTTTACGGCATCTGCATAATATGCACCGTCAGCAACATCAGAAAACGCTGCCGGCTTAACCGTTTCGGGTTTTGTCTCCGGCAAAGCAGCCGAGTCAAGCAAGCGGAGAGTGTTATAAACCTTAAGCGTGCTTGTTTCTTTATTAAGAGTAAACTTTATAAAACACTTAACAGAGCCTTTTTTTGTTTCTGTTGAATCTACCTTTGTAAAATCCCCCGTAAGCTCAACCGTGCTTCCGTACTTTATTACAGCCTTAACGGAATTTAAAATATCATCTGCCGTAACATTTGCATCGAGAGAAACGCCTTTGAATATTTCATTCGCTGCCGCAATATCCTTTGCGAGATTTTCCTTATCGGCATTTGCCTCCGCCGACGCACCGGTAAGCTTCGGAATTTTCATCGTATACATGTCATGACGTGTGTATGGTCCGCAGGTAAAGAGTATATTCGCAAAAATCGAACCGTCTTTTTCGCTTGTTGCATTATATACTCTGTAATCCGTTTCTTTTGAAAATGAAAGTTCGACAGTGCTTTCATCGGGAAGAATAAGCTTTATATCCTTCAGAAACGAATCGCTCGTCATATCATTTTTCATCTCAAGTGTTGATTCGGCCTTTCTAACAGCCTTCATCGCAGCCTCAATCTGTCCAAGCTCATCAAGAGCGAATACGCTGCACGGCAATGCGGTCAGGCATAAGCAAAGTGCCATAAAAAAACTAAGTACCTTTTTCATCATTTCTTCTCCTTTTTATTTGGTGTTATCACCATTATATCACATATTACATTAATATGCAATACTTTTTTCGTAATTTTTCATATTATATATTTCAAATCCAAAAGAGACTGAAATTAAAATCACTTTCCGCAGCTTATTTTTCTTTCGTGAATCTTCCCCACAAATGCGATATACCTATACAAAGCACCGCACCTATAACCGCTAAAATACCCCACGAAAATGAAATATAGCTCCAGCTTTTATTATTCGTCATAAGAGCTATGCCGTATGTTGAAATTGCACTTCCGACATATGTACACGAATTTAACAGGCCCGATATAAACGAAACATTACCGTACTTTATAAAATGCGACGGCGTAAGACACGTCATAAGATAATTAATGCCGTGCATACAGCCCGTTATAACGGCAAGCGACAAAATCGCAAAAATTGCACTCTTTTCTCCAAGCAGCGAAAGCAGCATTGAAAACACCGCACCGAAAACAAAAATTATGCCTGCGTTGAGCATTTGATTTCTAATAAGGGTGCGATTAATGAGCATAGCCAAATAATTGCAAACCATACCGAAAACAGGAAGAATAACTCCCGACAAAATTGAAATTTCACTGCCAAGGTTAAACATTTCCGAAATATACGTCGGCGTCCATGTGGCGACACCGTCTCTAAGACTTCCCTGAACAACTATAACAAGCATTAAAACCCCGATAAGCACAACGATACGTCCGTTCATCTTTTTACTCGGTTTGCTGCTCTTGACATTTTCAATTAAAACATCGTCTATCTTATTAAAAACCCTGCCAAAAGATAATGCCCACACAACGCTCATAACAAGTCCCGCAAGCGCCGAAAAAACAAAAACACCCTTCCAATTTATCGTATGTATTATAACGGGTGAAATCAAATAAACAAATATAGTCGCAAAAGACGCCCCCCACGAAATGTAAACGCACGCCTTTTGATATGCCTCACCCTTCATTTTTGTCGTAAGAATTTTAACTATCGGCGGCCACATCATCGCCTGTGCAAAGCCGTTTATTGTCCAAATCACAACAGATGCAGCCGTTGTTTCAAATATCGGCAGCAAAAAATTCATTACCGTTGTGCATACAAGTCCCGAAAGAATTATTTTGTCAGGCTTTATTTTATCACCGAAATATCCGCTTATCAACTGACCGCCGCCATAGCTTATAGCACTCGCCGTAAGAGCAAGCGACGCTTCGGCATTTGATATTCCCCGACTTTTTACAATCTCTATAAGCACCGCCGCATAATTAATTCTTGTAAGATAGCTTATAAAATATACCACCGTGCACAAAAGAACAAGTATTCGCACATATTTTTTCTGATTATTCATTTACCGTATCACCAACCGTCATTTTTTTCATATCGTCCGCCGACGACACTATTTTCATACCCTCATCTATATATGATTGCTTTATTACGCCTGCAAGAGAAGAATCGGTTACATACGTATACGCCTTATCCGTTTCAACAACCTTTTCAAACGCACGCTTTTCAAATTTATCGCTGTCCGCCAAAACATAAACCTCGTCCGAAATATCGAAAAAAGCTTTCTGAATATAGCATATATCCTCGCCGTAGCCTGTAATTCCGTATTTAAGCGACACCGCGGAAGGAAACATAAAATACTTTGAAACATTATATCTTTTAACCGTTTCAATTGCGCTCAAGCCGCAAAATCCGTTTTCATCCTCATTAAAATTACCGCCTATAAGCACCGTTTTAATGCCTTTGTTAGCACGGAGAATATTAAAAACGTCAAGACTGTTTGTAAGAACATTCAAAAGAGAAAACTTTTTTACAATCGCCTCGGCAAGCTTTACAGCCGTACTTCCGCAGTCAATTGCGATATAATCACCGTTATTTATAAATGCACAGGCATACTCGGAAAGTTCAGCTTTTTCCTTAATTTGAAAATCAAGTCTTTTTGAAAGAGATTTATGCTCCGGCACACCGTTTCTTCTCACCGCACCGCCATGTATCCTTGATAAACTGCCTTTTTTCTCAAGAACAAGCAAATCCCGTCTTATCGTTTCAGCCGATACGCCCAGAGCGTCCGCCAAATCATTAATACCCGCCGTTCCGTCACGCTCAAGTGTATCGCATATATATTTCTGTCTTTCAACTGCAAACATTTAAACACACCTCCAACATATTTAACATTATATCACACAAATCAACACAAGTCAACACATATTCATAAAATTAAGCAATATTGATAAATCACCTCAACATACAACATAAAACAAATACATTTTAACAAATTCTTGTGTTACCCAAAGGCTTTACGCAAAATAAGTCAGCGCTTTGAGCATAAATGCACCGCCGAAAAACCCTTACTAAGCTTTCGGTTAAAATACTCTCCGTTTGCCTTTTATAACGCAAAAAAAGAGCTGCTGCAAACGCAACAGCTCTTACTAAGCATAAGCTATTATTTTTTCTTTGATTTCTTCTCTCTTGCAGCAGCCGCTCTGGCATCCTTTTCAGACTGCTTCCATACAGCCCAAAATCCGCCTGCAATAAAGATTGATGTATAAGCACCGATTATGATACCTACAATAAGCGGAAGAGCGAAATCTCTTACAGCTGCCACACCGATAATATAAAGAAGTACTATCGTGATGAGCGTTGTTATTGTAGAGTTAACCGTTCTTCCCATACTCTCTGCAATACTTCTGTCAACGGTTTCGATAATGCTGCCGCCGTTTTTACCGCTTACTCTCTTCATATTCTCACGAATACGGTCGAAAATAACGATTGTATTGTTGATAGAGTAACCGATAACCGTAAGCATAGCTGCAATAAATGTAGTATTCATAGCAATGTTTGTTATAGCATAAACAGCAAACATAACGGCAACGTTAATGGCAAGCGCCATAACAGCCATAACAGCCGAACGCCATTCAAATCTTATTGCAATATAGATAAGAATACAGATAATTGCAAGTAAAGCGTACAAAAGAGCCTTTTGCTGAACCTCTGTACCAAAGCTTGCGGACGCACTCGATACTGACATAAGTGCACTGTCCTCAAGTGAATACTTTTCCTTAAGAACAGAGAAAACCTCATCCTTAACAGATTCGTCAATAGGCGGAGTTTTTACGATAGCCTGTGTATCGTTAGCTGCCTTTTGAACGGTAACCTGTTCGCCGATTTTTTCCGAAAGAAGCTTGCTGAGCTCATCATTATCATATGTTGTGCCGAGCTCAACCTGCATACGAACGCCGCCCTTAAACTCTATGTCATAGTTAAAGCCGCCGTGTACAACCCACATTACTATACCGATAACAATTATCGCAATCGGAAGAAGCATAAATTTCCATCTGTTAGCTGTAAAATTCATCTTATTCATTACTCAGCCACCTCCTCTTTCTTTTTGTCGGAATAGAATAATGAACGATTTGTTATGCCTACGCCGACAAGCTGTTTAAGAAGGAACTTTGTAACAACTATCGCTGTGAACATACTTACAACAACACCGAGTCCGAGAGTAACAGCAAAACCCGTTACCGTACCAATACCCGAGATGTAAAGAACAACACAAGTAATAATTGTTGTTACGTTTGAGTCAAGGATAGCCGAGAAAGCCTTGTGGAATCCGCTTTCAACAGATGCACGGATTGTTTTTCCGAGGCAAAGCTCCTCTTTCATTCTTTCAAATATAATTACATTAGCGTCAACCGCCATACCTATCGAAAGCACAATACCGGCAATACCCGAAAGACTGAGATTTACACGTGCCAAGCCAAGAATCATAGATACAAGACCTACATATATAGCAAGAGAAATATCCGCAATAAGACCGGGTATACGATATATCAAAATCATGAATATCATTATAAGAATGATACCTATACCTGCTGCAAGCAAGCTTTTCGGAAGAGCCGTTGCACCGAGCTCGGCACCTACGGTTTCCTTTGTTATAACGGAAAGGTCAAACGGAAGATTACCAGATTTAATCTGGTTTGCAAGCGTGCTTGCTTCTTCCTGAGTTTCAAATCCGCCCGATACGATACATTTATCCGAGTTAATACCCGTTGAAGCGTATCTTGAATCAACGTTCGGCTGTGAAATAACGGCATCGTCCATCTTTATGGCGATATAGTTTCTGCCCTGTCCTGCCGAAGCTGCCTTTTTTGTAGCCTCTGTAAACTTCTGTCTGCCCTCTGCTGTAAACTCTATTTCGACATACGGCTCGGAAGCAACTGATGTTTCACTTGTTTTACCGTATAAGCTTGAAGCATTTTTAACCTCTGTTCCGCCGAGAATTTCATTTCCGTCAGCGTCGCAGAATGTGAGCTTTGCTGTTTTTCCGAGAACGTCTGCAGCCTCATCTGTGTTAAATACAGACGGGATTTCAACGGTTATTTTTCCATCCTCGGTTGTGCTTGTTCTTGCCTCTGTATATCCCATATCTGTAAGTCTTTTACTGAATACGGTTTCAACGGCAGCAAGCTGGTCTTTTGTAGGATTGTCCGCATTTGCCTGGAATGTAATAACAGAACCGCCGGCAAGGTCAATACCCTTTCTGATACCCTTGTCCTTATCAAAAATACCGCCATAGGTAAAGCCCGAAATATTATAGCCGAAGAAAGCTACATAGTTGAGCAGTATGGCAATTACAACGATAAGACAAAGAGTAAGTATACTTTTCTTTTTCACGCCTTTATCATCCTTTCATTAGTCATGGGAAAAACCCTCTCTTGTATGTGACCGTTAATTTCAGCCGCCTATCATAACAAGAGTCATTGTTGTTATAAGGAACAAAATCGAAAGAGCAACTGTCACCTTAGACATAACAGACTTCTTTGTTCCGCCGCTGTTACGATTGAAGAAAGAATCGCCCACATCGGGAGTTGTACCCGAAATTCCTCTCATACCCGGGTCTTTACCCTCCTGAGCAAGAACGATTACTATAAGCAAAACCGTAACGATAATGTGCAGTACAGTAAACAGAATTTTCATTACACAAACCTCCCTCCATCAAAAAATGTTCTGACATACTCATTAATTATATCATATTTTCAAAATTTTTCAATACCTTTTTGAAAATTTCCTTAAAATTTTTTTAAAAAAGTGTTTTTTCAAGGTTTTCACCAAAAAAACAGTCAATATTTTGTTCACAATGTAGGTAATCGTACATAATTTTTAAGCCTTTGACGATTTGATTTTCTTCAAAAAATATACCCCGATATATCCGAGAGCGGAAATTATAATCACCGTTGCACCAGACGGTATGTTAAAGTCGTACGAAAGCCAAAGCCCCGCACAGCAGTAAATTATTCCGAGAACCGATGAAATAATCATTCTCCCCGACAGTTTTTTGCAAATCATTGCTGCCGTTGCGGCAGGTGCTGTAAGAAGCGCAAGTATCAGCACAATACCGACAACTCTTATAAGTACCACAACAACAAGTGCGGTCATAATAAGCAGAACATACTCCATAAGCGATGTCTTCATTCCGAGTATTCCTGCGAACTCATCATCGAACAAAAAGCTTTTCCAATCGTTAAAAAATACTCCGACTATCAGCAAAACGGCGACAAACACCGCAGCTTCCATATATAAATCCGACGCTTTTACCGACAAAATATTTCCGAAAAGATACGACGTAATGTCCGGCGGATAACCCGGCATAAGCGCAATGAACACTATTCCCAAAGCCATTCCGACCGACCAAAGTATAGCCGTGATTGTTTCAGCAGACGAACCGGCACGCTTTCGCAAAGCTCCTATCGATACAGCGGACACCGCCGCAAATCCGAGCGCACCCAAAATCGGTTCAAATCCGAGAAGATAACCAAGCCCCACTCCCCCATATGATGCGTGTGCAATTCCACCCGAAAGCATAACGAGCTTTTTTTCGACTATAATAACTCCTATTATTCCGCATACAATGCTTGTCAGGACTCCGGCGCCCAAGGCAAGCTGCAAAAATCTGTAATGCATAACAGCGCTTAACAACATCCGTCACTCCCTTCGTGATTTTTCAAAACTCTGTGCGGCAATCCGTGTGCAATAAGGTCAACCGGGCAGCCGTAAAGCTCCTTTACAACGCCCTCGTCAAGCTGCGGAGCACCGTGATAAACAAGAGTCCTGTTAAGACACGCAAGCCTTTTAACCTCCGACGCAACCGCCGCCATATCGTGCGTTACCATAACAATTGTTATACTTTTGTTAAGCTCCGCCAAAAGGCTGTATATTTTCTCTCTCGATGCCGGGTCAACACTCGCTGCCGGCTCATCAAGAAGCAATACCGATGGTTCCGACGCCAAAGCACGAGCAATTAAAAGTCTTTGCACCTCACCGCCGGACAGCTCGCAAAGCTGTCTGTTTTTCAAGTCCTCAAGTCCGACCTTTTCGAGCTTTTCATCCGCCATTTTGCGTTTTGCTCCTCCAAATGTGAAAAACGGATGAAGTCCGCCCTTTAAAAACGCACACATTACCGCTTCCTGTACACTTATCGGGAAGCTTTTGTCAACGGACGTATGCTGCGGTACATAGCCGATACACTGTCTGTTTTTCTTAATATCCTCGCCGAACAGCTTAATTTCACCGTTTTTTTTCGGCACGAGTCCGAGAATTGACTTTAAAAGCGTTGATTTACCGCCGCCGTTCGGCCCCATAATACCCAAATATTCGCCCTCTTTTACGGTAAGGTTTATATTTTCCAAAGCCACGTATGAGCCATAGCTCACGGTAAGATTTTTTACCTCGATTGCATTCATTTTTGTCTTTCCTTTCAATTGATTGCTCCGACAATGGTTTTTGCCATATTCACAAGATTTTCCGTGTAATTCTCGGCAAGCGGCGAAAGCTCAACCGCATTTGCTCCGATTTCGGCGGCAAACACCTTTGCACGTGTACTGTCCGTTTCGCTCTGGTAAAATACCGCCTTTACGTTTTTCTCCCTCGCAAAATCTATCATTTCGGCCGTTTCTGCGGCAGACGGCTCTTTTCCGCCTTTTTCAAGTGCATACATATTAAGCTTGTACTCGTCCGCAAAATACCCGAATGACGGATGAAATACAACAAAATCACGACACTCGCTGTCTGACAAAATGCTTCTTATTTCCTCATCGGTTTTCTTTAGAACAGCAATATACGACCGTGCATTTTCCGCATAGTATTCAGCATTTTCACTATCGAGTGCCGACAGCTCCTCCGCAATTTTCTCCGTCATAACCTCCGCTCTTTTAACCGACAGCCAAATATGAGGGTCACGTCCGCCGTCAAGCGTAAGATCTGGATATTTTTCAGCCACCGCCTTGTCAAGCTCAACCTCTTTTAAGTTTTGCACGGACGGAACTATGCTTGAATCCTCCGACGGAACGCCTATCGAAAAGTAAATATCCGCCTCCGACAGCTCGGCAATGTCGCGCGGCGCCGGCTCATACGTTTCGGGACTGTATCCCGGCGGAATAATCACCTTAACATCGGCACGGTTTCCGCACACACCCTTTGCAAACTCCGCCTCCGGTGCAACAGATACGGCAATATTTAATCTGCCGCCGTCTTTTTCCTCCACATTTGCCGAACAGCCGGCAAGCATCAAAACAAATAACAAACAAATAAGTTTTTTCATAAAAAAATCCTCTCAAACAACATCAATCATTTATAACGGTAAATTTATTTTTATCCGATTTTATAACATTCTCGGCTCTGAGTCTGCTTATAACAGCTGACATAGCGCTTCTCTCAACGCATAAAAAATCAGCAAGCTCCTGCCTGTCAAACGGTATAGTAAATGTATTGCTTCCGTTTTTAAGCGCACACGAATAAAGATAGGAAAGAAGCTTTTCACGTGTTGTTCGCTTTGACAAAAATTCAATTTTTTCGTTGAGTGCTATATTTTTTTCGGAAACAGTGCCCAAAAGATTATAAATGACCTTTTTGTGCAAATCACACGTATTTCTGCACATTGTATTAAGATGCTCACAATCAATAAACATGATTTCGCAGTCGGTTGACGCAATCACTCCGAGCGGCATCTCACGAGCCTTTGCACAAGCGAACGCCTCCGCAAAAATATTCGGTGCGCAAACTGTTGATATTATGCTTCTGTTTCCGAAATAATCCTCTTTTATAAGCATTACCTCTCCCGATAAAACTATTCCTATATTTTTCGCCGCATCTCCCTCGGATATTATAATACTTCCCCTTTTATATTCCCTCACTGAAGGGCAAATACATCCAAACAGCTTATCCGTATCGCTCTCGGACAAGCCGTCAAAAAGAGAAACGTCTTTTAAACGTTCATAGTTATACTTCATATATGCCTCCGAAAAAGTAACCAAAATTTAATTATTGTTGGATTTACAACATACATTTATTATATATTATAGTATAATTATTTTGTATTGTCAAG
Organism: uncultured Clostridia bacterium; assembly: GCA_934486495.1. Classification (GTDB taxonomy): domain Bacteria; phylum Bacillota; class Clostridia; order UBA1381; family UBA1381; genus RGIG9115. The sequence continues at coordinate 2,807 of CAKSPW010000033.1, read as the reverse complement.
ACAATTAATAAAATTCAGCAATATTTTCGGGAGGAATGAACATGAAAGTTACGAATGATATTGTTTACATCGGTGTAAACGATTATGACATTGATTTATTTGAGGGTCAATACATGGTTGAAAACGGAATGGCGTACAATTCATATGTTATAATTGACGATAAAATCGCCGTTATGGACACGGTTGACGCAAACTTCGGCGACGAATGGGTACAGAATTTGAAGAACGTAATCGGCGACAGACAGCCCGATTATTTGATAGTTCAGCATATGGAGCCTGATCATTCGTCAAATATAACAAAATTCGCAAGCCTTTATCCGAACGCCGTAATAGTATCGTCCGCAAAGGCATTTACAATGATGAAAAACTTCTTTGCAAACGAGTATGAGGACAGACGTATTGTTGTTAAAGACGGCGACTCAATCAGCCTCGGCAAGCACACGCTTTCGTTCATTGCCGCACCTATGGTACATTGGCCCGAGGTTATTGTAACATACGATTCATGCGACAAGGTACTTTTCTCTGCCGACGGTTTTGGAAAATTCGGTGCAATAGGCACAGACGAGGATTGGGCGTGCGAGGCAAGAAGATATTATTTCGGAATAGTCGGAAAATACGGTATGCAGGTTCAAAGCCTCCTGAAAAAAGCCGCCGCTCTCGATATTAAAACAATTTGTCCGCTGCACGGTCCCATACTTTCGGAAAATCTCGAATACTATCTTAACCTTTACAACACATGGTCATCGTACGGCGTTGAGTCGGAAGGTGTTGTAATTGCATATACCTCAGTTTACGGAAATACAAAAAAAGCCGCACTTGCACTTGCGGAAAGCCTTGAAAAGAAAGGCTGCAAAAAAGTATCCGTATCAGACCTTGCAAGATGTGACATGGCAGAAGCCGTTGAGGACGCTTTCAGATACGGAAAAATCGTTCTTGCGACAACAACGTATAACGGCGATATTTTCCCGTTTATGAGAGAATTTATAAATGAACTTACGGAAAGAGGATTTAAGGGACGCTTTATCGGATTTATTGAAAACGGCAGCTGGGCACCGACCGCCGCAAAGGTCATGACAAAAATGCTCGAAGGCTCAAAAGAGCTTACGTTTGCAAACACGACAGTTCGCATAATGTCCGCTCCGAACGAGCAAAACTTCAGCGAGATTGATTCTCTTGCCGACGAATTGATGAACGCATAACGGCTATTTTATATATAACGGGGGACTTCCGCATTTACTCGGCAGTCCCTTTTGATTTTTAATTTGCTTTTATATGTACACAAATTGTCAAAAGCAGCATATTTTATAATAGCAGTAAAGCAAATCATACTGCTCGGAGTCAAAAAACTCCCGTAAATATGCTGTAAAGGAGACAATTTGCCATGAACGATCATTGTAACGATGAACACAGCTTTAAAGAAGCGGTTTGCATACATACAGACAAAGTATACGATAGCTGCCGTGATAAAGACTGTCTTGAAAACATAAGAGTTTATCTTACCTCGGCAGGTCAGTCGGTAATTGACAGAGCGATAAACGTAAAATGCACAAAGGCTGAAATTATATGGATATTTTCAGATGTTGAGTCCGTTCCGTTTAACAGAGGCTTTTATTCGGTTGATTTAAAATATTTCTTCCGTGTAAAGCTTGCCGCATTCACGGGTGTCGGCAGGCCTACCGAGGTTGAAGGTCTTGCTACATTCGACAAAAAGGTAATCCTGTTCGGTTCGGAGGGCAATGCCAAAAACTTTTCCTCAAGATATAAAGAGGACGCCTTTGATCCGCAGCTTTGGAAGAAAACCAATATGCCAAAAGCCGTTGTGGAAGTGGTTGAACCGATTGCTTTGGGAGCAAAGGTTGTGGATATCAACGACAAATGCTGTTGCTGCGACGACGGTATAGACATCTCAAGCATACCGGAGTCCGTATGCCGTGTATTTGACGATAATTTAATTATCGGCGGCGAGCAAAAAAGAGTTTTCGTTTCTCTCGGAATATTCTCAATTGTAAAGCTTGAACGCAGGGTACAGCTTCTTATTCCGGCTTATGACTTCTGCGTACCTAACAAAGAATGTGTAGGCGCAACGGACGACAATCCATGCGACTTATTCGAGAGAATAGACTTCCCCGTTGACGAATTTTTCCCACCCGAAAAGTGCGACCTCGACCCGAATTCACCCGGCTGCGGCTGCTGCTGTAACAAATAAAGGTTATACCGTAAAGCGATATTCCGAACGGCAATATTTAATCGGAATATCGTTTTTTTATTGACAAAATAATTTTTTTGTGATATTATTTAACATATCGAAACGGAGGGATTCATATGACTTTTTCAGAGCTTGCCGAAAAAAGATATTCGGTCAGAAAATTCAAAACAGATGCTATTTCAAAAGAAGAACTTGATAAAATACTTCATGCCGGTTACATAGCACCGACCGGCTGTAACAATCAGCCGCAAAGAATACTTGTAATAAACACAAAAGAAACGCTTGAAAAGCTGAAAAAATGTACACGCTGTCACTTTGACGCACCGTGTGCAATGCTTGTATGCTTCGATAAAAACGATTGCTGGCAGCGTCCTTATGACAGTGCATTATCGGGCGAAGCAGACGCTTGCATCGTTACAACGCACATGATGCTCGAGGCAAGCGATCTCGGAATCGGCACAACATGGGTAATGCACTTCAACCCCGAAAAAATGCGCAGTGAGTTTTCAATACCCGAAAACTTTGTACCTGTAAGCCTTTTGACAATGGGTTATCCCGCCCCCGATTCGGAGCCGGCACCCGGTCATCTTGCAAAAAGGCC
>CAKSPW010000032.1 GCA_934486495.1 uncultured Clostridia bacterium | reverse complement strand
CCTACTGCTCCTGCCAAACCGATAGGACCTGTTGCGCCTGTTGCTCCTACTGCTCCTGCCAAACCGGTAGGACCTGTTGCGCCTGTTGCTCCTACTGTTCCTGCCAAACCGGTAGGACCTGTCGCTCCTGTTGCGCCCACTGCACCTGTCAAACCGATAGGACCTGTTGCGCCTGTTGCTCCTACTGCTCCTGCCAAACCGATAGGACCTGTTGCGCCTGTTGCTCCTACTGCTCCTGCCAAACCGGTAGGACCTGTCGCTCCTGTTGCGCCCACAGCACCTGCCGGGCCGATTGGTCCTGTTGCACCGATTTCACCTGTTAAACCTGTCGCTCCGGTAGGGCCTGTCGCTCCCGACACACCCATCGGACCAGCTGCGCCTACCGGCCCTGTTGCACCCATCGGACCTGTTGCACCGACAGCTCCGGTAGCTCCCGGTCTGCCCATCGGACCGGTCGGACCTGTCGGACCCATAGGCCCGGTAGCACCCTTTTCGGAGGAACACCCTCCGCAGCAGCAAGTTGTCTGAATAATTTCAGGCTGTCTTATATCGTTTGTATAGACGTTCATTCGGTCGCCGTGCGGACAGTCATGATTTTGTCTGTTCATTATTTTTCTCCTTTCATAAATAAAATAAGGGCCGAAAACAATATTAAAGTATTCATGCCCCATATATATTATGATTTTAAAGAATAAAAAGTGTAAAAAAAGAATAGCCGCAAGCATTTTCTTTACGCTTACCGCTATCCTTAAATTCAAACATATAAAATTATGACGCGAGATTTGATTTTTCTATCGCTTTGTAAACAATCGGTGTTACTATCGCCGTTATTATAATTTCGGGGAACATATACAGTGCGTTATAGAATAACGAATACACAATACTAAGCTCAGTGCCCGAGAATGTATTCAGGATTTTTGAACCTATTGCATAAAATCCCTCCTGTGTAAAGAACCATTCCGCCCACATTCCGTAAAACAGTGCTCCCGAAATAACGTGCATAACGTATTTTAAGAACAGCGCAACGATGGAGCCGAGGCATATTTCCGTTGCTGAATTTTTAAATTTTCCTTTAAATATGCCGCCGAAGCCGAGCATGGTAGATGAAAGTATGTAGTCAAACAAGCAAACGCCGAGCGCCGCAGGAACAGCCATTTGCGATTCGCCCGGAAGAAAAAGTGCCGCAACGCCTTTCATTCCCAAAATCATCTGCAAAACGCTGTACACAAATCCCGAAAGAAGACCCCATTTCGTACCGTAAATGTACGCGATAATTACAAGCGGCATCATTGAAGCAAGCGTTATTCCGCCGCCGAACGGAAGCTGAAACGGCTGAAAGAACGAAAGCACCGTCGCAATCGCAAGCATAACAGCCGACACAACCAGTTTTTTTGTTTTCATAATAAAACAACTCCTCAAAAATATAAATAAAAAAGGACGCTTTGCGACAACAACAACGTCCGACTAAACAATGTTTCCCTACGTTGGCATTATCCAAATCAGGTGATAGGTCGATAATAATATTATCCTCTCAGCCCGTCACACGAGCTCCCCTTTTCTTATATTTTAGCATATTTTTCTCTGTGTGTCAATACCCAAAAAAATATTTAAGGAAATTTGTAAAAATATTGACGAATAAATTACAATATGATATAATTGTGTATATTGATTACGGCAGGTGATTTTATAAAAATGGACAAGTCGAGAATAGTGGGCGTAATAAAAAACGCAGCCAAAAAATTTATAAAATTCAAACCAAAAAGAATAACAAAAATCACCGTGGAATATTTCAAAAAACCGAATAATCCTTCGGACGCAGAGTATACGGAGCGTTTGACGATAGATTCTAATTCCGTTGAGATAAGTCAGATATTCGGAGATAACCGCAAAATAACGCATAAATACGAATCTGAGGAAGATGCCGAATTTCTTCTTGACTTTTTCAGCAAAGAAAATCTGTTTGCCGATGCAAAAGTAAAAGATGCCTTGGACGAAAACGTTAAATATACAATTTCAATCAGCTACGAAAACGGCAAAACACGCTGTTTTTCGGGATCTTTCAACAAATACGGTCTGCCTGATGATTATCCCGACTTTGCACGTGCAGTATTCTGCAGAATCAGCCTTTACCGTTTAGGCGATATATTGGACAGCTCCGTTTATGAGAAAAAATTCAAACGAAACAGCGAATATATTTATTGCAGCGTGGCGTTTGACTCGGGATATACGACATATTACTACATTACAAACGATGACAGCATTGAGGAAAACGATTGCGTTACGGTTCCTGCCGGTGTAAACAATCGGAAAACGATTGCAAGAGTGGTGAAAAAAGAATATTTCAAAGAAGAAGATGTTCCTTATCCGCTCGATAAAACAAAGCGAATTATTTGCAAATATGATAAAAAAGACGACTGTGAGTTTGATGATGAATACTGATTCGATAAGAGGTGAAATTAATGTTTCAGACTTTATTTTATTCTGCGGCGGCGCTGTACGCAGGAATTATCTTATCGGATAAGCTTTACTCTCTTTCACCCGTTAAAATTTGCATTTATGCCGCATTTTTTATTTTCATCCCTCTTGTTGTGTGCATACTGTCGTATATAATAAAGAAAATGAAGGTTGAGATTTTATTTCTCGTTCCGCTTTGCTTTATTGCCGGAATATATTCGAGCGGGCTCAGAAGCGACAAAAATCTTTGCCCGCTTTCGAAATATGAAAACAAAGAAATATCGGTATGCGGAACGGTTTGCTCGAACGTGATTGAATACGAAACCGGCTCATCATTTATCTTAGACGTAAAATATGTGGTTGTAAACGGAGAAAAATCGGACATAAGCGACAAAATAAAGGCAAGCTCACCCGATGTGCCGAAAACGGGAACAGAGGTAATACTCTGCGGAGAGCTGACGCCGATTAAGGAAAAGCTTAATTCGACAAGCTTTGACCGACGCGAAAAATACATTAAAAGCGGAATATTCTACTCCGTGTTTTCAAAAACCGCAATAATCTCGGGAGAAATTCCGAAGCTGACTTATGCCGAAAGGCTGTCTTTTTCATATATTACGGCAGTCAACAAATACGTGGATTCCGCATTTGACAGGGAATCTGCCGCATTTTTAAAAGGAATGCTGCTCAGAAACAAATCTGAAATTCCCGAGGAAACACTCGAAAGTATGCTGCACACGGGATTGTACAGATACATATGGTGTCCGTATCTTCACATATCTGTTTTACTGATGATTCTCGGATACATCGTAAAAGAGAGAAAGAAAAAGGTCGCGTCAACGGTCGTTGTTGTTTTGATGTATTTATATTTGAACGCTGCCGTTTCAACAGCGTGGAAATTATGCTTGTTTATCGCCCTTTCGACATTTCTTACATATAAGCGAGGTCTTAAAAGTAAAAAAGAGGCATTGCTTTTAACGCTGATTTTAACCGGAATTTTCAGCCCGTTTACACTGCTCGAGGGCGGATTTATACTGTCGTGCATATGTACCGCAGCGGCAATTCTGATAGCGAAGCTTAAATTTTCAAAGGCGACTGCTTTACGTGGCACAATATTTTACGGTGCAATGATAATTGTTTCATCTCCAATTGCGGCGGAATTCGGCTATGCTATAACTCCGTATTCGTTTATTCTCAGCGCTGTCATTATTCCGCTCATTTTTCTGTGTTATATCCTTTTCGGAATTTCAGCACTGATCTATGCGGCTGCGGGAAATATGCTGTCACTCGGAATACCGATTGTTTTAAATGCAATCGTTCGCATTTCGCGTTTGACTGAAATTTTACCGTTTGCGAATATATCGGTTAAACCGCGCGGACTGCTGTTCGACTTATCGTTTTACACGCTTGTATTTGCGATGTATTTACTTGCTGCAAAACGCAAAAAGGAATTTGCCGTGTTTGCCGCCGCGTCAGTCGCTTTAATTACACCGTACTGCGCCGGAGAATACATAAACAGGGACGTTGCCGAGGTGATATTCGTAAACGTCGGACAAGGCGACTGCTCCGTAATAAAACTGCCGCACGGAAAAACAATAATGGTTGACGGCGGAGGAAGTGCTTCATATTCGACTTATGATGTGGGAAGTGCAGAGGTTATGCCAATGCTCCGCAAAAACGGAGTAGATAAGGTAGAAGCGGTAATTTTGTCGCATTACGATAAGGATCATGCCGACGGAATTGTAACAGTTATGGATAATTTGGAGGTAGGAGAAATATTTATGCCCGACTACTTGCCAAACACACCTTACCGTGATATAATAGAATCAAAGGCAGCCGAGACAGGTACACGTGTACATTACATAAATTCGTCGTGCGCAATGAGCGTTGCGGACGTGCTTGTAAAGTTTATTTACAGTGATTTTCAGAAAAATTCGGACAATGACAACGACAAATCTCTCATTGCAAAAGTATCATACGGCAACACATCGGTACTGTATACGGGGGATATATCGAGATTGTCGGAGTTGGGAATAGAAAAGGAAAAGTGCGACATTTTAAAAATTCCGCATCACGGTTCAAAATCATCAACAAGCGAACATCTTTTGAGAAATACAATGCCTGCCTTTTGCGTGTTTTGTCTTGGCGAGGATAATGTATTTGATTTTCCGAACAAGCTTGTCGTTGATCGCTGTATAAATTCCGGATGTAAGCTTTACAGAACCGATAAAAACGGTGATATACATTTTTATGCAGATAAAATGGGAATAAAGAGGATATACTGCTTTAAGGGAGCATAAATTAATGAATAATGATTTGCATATGCTGAAAAAACAAATAGACTCGGATAAGCTGTCAAAGCTTTATTTGTTTTTCGGTGAAGAAGAATTTTTAACCGAATATTACACAAACAGAATTTGCGAAAAAATTCCCGATATGGGTTTTCCCGAATTTAACAGAATTAAGCTTGACGGAAAATCATCATCAGCTTCGGAAATAGCCGACTCCGTTGAAACGTTTCCCATGATGGCAGAGAGAAAGGTTGTCATAATCAGCGAAAGCGGTGCATTCGGCGCGCGCTCATCGCAGGAGATAAAGAATTTATATGTGGAAATATTTAAAAATCTGTCGGACGACACTGTTATTATTATTCAGGAAACAAACGTTGACAAAAGAAATGCGGCATACAAAGCGGCGAAAAAATACGGCACGGTAATTGAATTTACGCACTTGAACGACGCCGACGCCACAAGCTGGCTTATAAGAGAAGCAAGAAACAACGGAAAAACCATATCGAAGCAAAATGCTATGCTTATCGCTTCTTATTGCGAGAGAGACCTCAGAACGCTCAAAAGCGAGATGGATAAGCTTTCATCATATGCCGAAAGCGAAATTACGGAATCGGATATTATCCAGCTTGCTTCAAAATCTCTTGAGGCAAAGGCTTTCGACCTCTGCGATCATATAATGAATAAAAACACCGACAAAGCTCTTTCGCTTTATGAAGACCTGATTACAAATAAAGAAAATCCGTTTGCAATTCTTTATCTGCTGTATTCCTCGTTTGAAAAGCTTTTAAAAGCCAAGCTGTATTCATATTTACCGCCGAGCGAACTTGCCGCCGTTTTGGGAGTTGCACCGTTTTTTGTAAAGAAATACTCTCAGGGTGCCCGGAATTTCAGCGAAGAAGAGCTGATTGATCTAATCACTCTTATTCCAAAGCTTGATTTATCAATTAAAAGAGGTGAAATTTCTCAATGGCAATCAATAGAAAGTATTATATTTAAAGGATGTCGGAGGGATAAAAAGTGAAGAAATTTGATGGTATTGTTTTACTCACAGACCTTGACGGAACGCTTTTATATAATGCCGAAATGCCAGAAAACAACCGTCAAGCAATTAAATATTTTACCGAAAACGGCGGTATATTCAGCGTTGCGACGGGACGTGCGCCGGATTTTATAAAAAGAAAAATTCCATATATCAATGCGCCCGTATGTGCGCTCAACGGCGCTCTAATCTATGATTTAAAAAGAGAAAGGACGCTCAAAGAATACTTTCTGCCGTCAAAAAGCCTTGATGCCGCAAGAGAAATAAGCGCTTGCTTTAACCCGATACGAATAAATGTGTTTTCGTTTACGGAAAATTCGTTTATTAACCCGAAGCCAAGCGATTTTGACGGATTTTCAAAGAAAATACACAAGATAGTTTTCATATTCGACAGCGAGGAAATGACCGTCAGCGCAAAAAAACGCCTGACGGAGAAATACTCCGATGTGGGAGAAATATTTCGCAGCTGGAACACCGGGCTTGAAATTATTCCGAAGGACGGCGGTAAAGGGAAATGCCTTGAATTTATCAAACAGTACGTAGGCGCAAAAACGGCTGTCGGAGCAGGTGATTACGAAAACGACTTTTCCCTTTTATCAGCTGCGGATATAGCTTGCGCACCGTCCGACGCTCATGAGGAAATACTGAAAATTGCCGACTTTATATCCGTTTCGGCACAGGACGGAGCAATTGACGCAATAATAAAAATGCTCGATGAAAAAATATCGAAAGGGATTGATTTATAATGCTCGCTCAAATAAATACGGTCGGTCTTATCGGAATTGACGGAATGGTTGTAAGAGTTCAGGCGGACGTATCAAACGGTATGCCGTCGCTTGACGTGATAGGGCTTCCCGATGCCGCCGTAAAAGAGGCTAAGGAAAGAGCCAAAACGGCGATTAAAAATTCGGGATGCAAATTCCCGGCAAAGCACGTAACCATAAATCTCGCACCGGCATCAACAAAGAAAGAAGGCTCGGGGTACGATTTCCCGATAAGCATAGCTATTCTTGCCGCAACGGGACAGATTTCCATTCCCGATTCGGAAACATCGGCGTTTATCGGCGAGCTGTCGCTTGATGGCAGAGTCATGCCGATTTCGGGTGTTTTGCCTATGGTAATATGTGCTTATAAGGCAGGATTTACGAAAATATACGTCCCAAAGGAAAATGCGGACGAGGCTGCTGTTATAGACGGTACAGAAATATATCCGATAGAATCCGTCTCGGCACTTCTAAAACATTTCAGCGGTGAGTGCGTGATTGAGCCGTTTGAAAGCGACAAAAACGGTTATTTTACCGATAATTCAAAAAGTATGCTTGATTTTTCGGAGGTTAAGGGGCAGGAAACGGTAAAACGTGCACTTGAAATAGCCGCCGCCGGGAACCACAACGTGCTGATGATAGGCAGTCCCGGAACCGGAAAAACAATGCTTGCTCAGCGCATAACGGGAATACTTCCCACAATGACATTTGAAGAAGCGCTTGAGGTGACAAAAATCCACTCGATTGCCGGACTTCTTCCGCATAATACACCGCTTATCAGCACAAGACCCTTTCGCAGTCCTCACCACACAATATCTACGGCAGGACTTTCGGGCGGCGGAAGTATACCCCGTCCGGGTGAGCTTTCACTTGCGCATAACGGTGTGCTTTTTCTCGATGAACTGCCTGAGTTTAAGCGTGACGCACTTGAGGTTTTGCGCCAGCCGCTTGAGGACGGCAAGGTGACAATTTCACGTGCAACCGCAACGTATACTTATCCGTGCAATATCATGCTTGTTGCCTCCATGAATCCGTGCAAATGCGGATATTTCGGCGACCCGAACCATGAATGCACCTGCACGCACGCCCAAGTACAAAATTACAGAAGCAAAATATCGGGGCCGCTTCTTGACAGAATAGATATTCAGGTTGAGGTTACGCCCGTAAATTACAATGATTTAAGCTCAACAAGACCTGCCGAAAGCAGTGCGGAAATAAAAAAGAGAGTAGACAGAACACGTGCCGTTCAGCTTGAAAGATATAAGGACAAGGGAATTATATCAAACTCACAGCTTACCGCAGGCATGATAAACAAGTATTGCAGATTGTCTGACGAGGCGAACGCACTTTTAAAGTCGGCATTTGACAATCTCGGCTTCAGCGCACGTGCGCACTCGAGGATTTTAAAAGTCGCACGAACGATAGCGGATCTTGACGGATGCGAAAACATAACAAGCGCACATATCGCCGAGGCAATACAATACAGAAGCCTCGACAGAAAATATTTCGGATGAGGGTGAAAACTTGTTTGATATAAAAGAAGAACTGAAAAACCTACCGAAAAATCCCGGCGTTTACATCATGCACAGCGCCGATGATAAAATAATATATGTAGGAAAAGCAAAAAATTTAAAAAACAGGGTTACGCAGTATTTTCAAAATTCAAAAAATCATACGCCTAAGGTGCGTGCAATGGTATCGCATATAGCATACTTTGAGTATATAATAACCGACTCGGAGCTTGAAGCGCTTATGCTCGAGTGTAACCTCATAAAAAAGCACCGCCCGAAATACAACATTTTGCTTAAGGACGATAAGCACTATCCTTTTTTAAAGATTACAATGCAAAACGATTATCCGAGAATGTCTATCGCACGAAAGGCAAGCAATGACGGCGCAAAATATTTCGGGCCGTACACAGGCACAAACACGATAAGAAATACAATGGAGATTATTCAAAAGATTTTTTCTCCGCCGGTTTGCAGAAAAAAATTTCCGCAGGATATCGGTAAGGGCAGACCGTGTCTTAATTATCATATAAAAAACTGCTTTGCGCCGTGTACGGGCAATGTTTCGCAAGAGGAGTACAAGGCGGTATTTGAGCAAATATGCAAATTTCTGAGCGGTGACCACAAGGAGCTTGAAAGCGAGCTGACCGATGAGATGAAAAAAGCCTCTGCCCGACTTGATTTTGAGGCGGCGGCTATACTGCGTGATAAGCTCAAAGCCATAGAAAAGCTTGACGAAAAACAGAAAATCTTAAAAGGCGGTGACAAAACAGACAGAGATATTGCCGCTGTTGCATCAGAGGATAATATTGCGTTCGCCGAAATATTCTTTGTAAGAGGCGGGAAAATCACCGGAAGAGAAGCGTACGAAATTAACAACACGGACGGCATGAGTGATGAAGAAATTCTCGGAGATTTCATAAAGCAGTTTTATTCAAACGCCGTCAGCATACCAAAAGAGCTTTTGCTTGAAAAGGAAATAGAAGATATGGAACTTCTTGAGGATATGCTGCGGCAAAAACGGGGCGGAGCATTTAAAGTATATGTTCCCGAACGCGGCGAAAAGGCAAAGCTTTTGGAAATGGTTCATAAAAATGCCGAGCTTGAAATAGAAAACTATAAAATAAGAAAAATACGTGAAGAAAAAAATCACGTGCTTGAGGATTTGAAAAATAGGCTGTCGCTTGACAAACTGCCACGCAGAATTGAGTGCTACGATATTTCAAATATATCGGGTGCGGACAGCGTCGGAGTCATGACAGTTTTTATAAACGGAAAAAAATCGCCGAAGGATTACAGAAATTTTAAAATAAAAACTGTTGAGGGTGCGGACGATTACAGCTCCACATCCGAGGTTATTTACAGAAGAATAAGAAGGGCATACGAGGAGGAGGAAAAAATAAACAGCGGAGAAATGCTTGCAGATGACGCTAAATTTCTGCCTTTGCCCGACTTGATTTTTGCCGACGGCGGAAAAGGTCACGTTAACGTGATTTGCGAAACACTCGAAAGCATGGATGCGGAAATACCTGTTTTCGGGCTCGTAAAGGATGACAAGCACAGAACACGCGCAATAGTATCTTCGGACGGCGGAGAAATAGAGCTTTTGCGTTCAAGTGCTGTATTTGCGCTCGTAACACGCATACAAGATGAGGTGCACAGAGCCGCAATAGGATACTTCCGAAAGCTTCATACAAAGGAAAGCTTTAAATCGGAGCTTGATGAAATACAGGGTGTGGGAAAAAAAAGAAGAGCCGCACTGCTTGAGCATTTCGGCGGACTTACAGGAATAAAAAACGCCTCGTTTGAGGAGCTTTGCGAGGTAGTCGATAAGAAAACGGCAACTTCCGTAACAGAGTATTTTAAGGAGAAAGACGATAAATGAGAAAACTTGCAATTTTTACGCTGTGCGTAATATGTTTGTGCGGCTGTACGCCGATTGAAAGAGGAACACAAGAGCCCATAGCGCCGGCCGTTTCGGCTGTCGCAGAAAAAATAGATACCGATACGATTAACATTTCAGTCGGAAACGATTTTAATTTTCAGCCGCATTCCGTAAAAAGCGAAAATTCAAAAAGTGCGCTCGGATTTATATATGAGCCGCTTTACACATTTGACGCTTCAATGACGCCGATTCCCGTATTAGCGGAGAGTTTAGAGAAAAAAGATAATACGATAACGGTAAATCTTAAAAAAAATGTTATGTTTCATGACGGCACCGCACTAAGTGCATCGGATGTAGTATACTCGGTTAATCTCATTTTAAACAAGGTTTCGACATACACACAAAGCAACATCGTATCGGCAAAGGAAAAAAGTGCGACAAGTGTTACAATAACGCTCAGGCACGCCACCGTCTGCCCCGAGGAGGTTTTGACGTTTCCGATTGTAAAAAACAAGGCGCCGCAGAGTATGGACAGACCAAACGGAACAGGTGCATTTGCATTCTATGCTGAAAAAGGTTTTGATACGTATGTATTTAAAACGTTTGATTTATATCACGGAGAAAAACCGAAATTTCAAACGCTTAACCTTATAACCTGCACATCCGATGAACAAATAAAGCAGCTGTACGACATCGGAGAGACGGATATAATAACTGCTGACAGTTCTCTGCTTTCATCCTTTACCCCACGCACCAATTCGGCAATATACACGTATCCGACAAATAAAATGATATATATAGGCTTTAATAACGACCGCATTTCCGCACGTATGCGTCGCGCTGTCTATCTTGCCGTAAAAAAGAAGGATATTACCGAAAAATGTTTTGCGCACTCCGCACAGTATACCGACTATCCGATAATACCGTCATATATTTTACCCGAAACAAGCGCCTACGATGCGGAGGAAGCGGAAAAAGAGATGTATCTTGACGGATATGAGCAAAAAGACGGAATGTTTATGAAAAACGGACAAAAGGCAACGATAAACTTTATGATTGAGGGAGAAGAATACCGTGAGCTGTTTGACGAAATTGCACAATCTCTTAAAATTTTCGGCATAGAGTGTAATCTTGTGCCGACAAGTTTTTACTATGACAAGCTTGCTTCATCGGACTTTGATGCTTGTCTCGGAAGCTTAAAAGCAGGAGTCGACATGACGGAAATACTCGGCGAGGGAAATCCGTTCCGATACAACAATCCCGATTTTAACGCACTTTCAAGATACGACAAGGAAAATGTCCTTGCGGCAATTAAGATTTTTGAAAATGACGCACCGATTGTTCCGATATGTTTTGAAAATTCCGCCGTTTCGGCAGACAATAAGCTGTCAAGCAAGCTTGCACCAAGCTTTTCATATCCGTACTACGGATTTAATACATGGGTTTTAAAATAAAAATATAAAATGCCGAGCTTTACAACAAGTTTTAGCTCGGCGTTTTTATTGAAAGAAACAAAGTTCATTATAGTTTTATGATATGTATGTTTCAAAATAATTACATTTTATCAAATGTACTTTACTTTTAACATATATTATGATATAATTATAAGTGAATTGAATTTGTTTGAGAAATATTCAAAGACTAAATGCATACATTTAGTTTTAGTTTTTTCACTCTTTTCGTATGATAAAGCCGACAATGCGGCTTTTTTTTATAGCATAAATTTAATAATTGAATTATAAATTAAATTAATTTGTAATATTTTACATATAGCTTTAAAAAAAGCGTTGCATTTTTGTAATCTTTGTAAAAATAATCAGTAAATCAATGTAAATTGATAAAAAGTACTTGATTTAATTGGTAGATTATGGTATTATATCATTGTTGTGTTAATTATGCGTCAAAAAATAATAAATGATGCATTATGATTATATTAATTACAATTAATTGAGAGGAGTATAGAAAAATGGATAGTGGGCTAAAAATTCTAATCGCAGATGACAACTTAAGCTATGCATGCAAGCTTGAAAGTTATTTATCAAAGGAGGACTATATAGGCTGTATATATAAATCAGCTGACGGCGAAAACGCATGGGACGTGATACTAAACGAACATCCGGACGTTCTGCTGCTTGATATTATCATGCCGCGGCTTGACGGAATAGGACTTTTGCAGCGGCTTAAGTCAAATAATATCGACCTTGATAAAATGACGGTTATATGCTTTTCCATAACTGCATCGGAAAGCACCATGCGCACCGCTCTTGATCTCGGAGCAAAGCACTTTCTTATAAAGCCTCAAACGATGCGTGCTATATCCGATACCATCTACGCACTTACAAACAGCAAGGCAGAAAACATTGCACGTCAAAAGAAAAAGGAATACGATTTGGAAAAGCTCGTTACCGATTTGATTCATGAGCTTGGTGTTCCTGCGCATATAAAGGGCTATCACTACATAAGAACCGCAATAATGATGGTTGTAAACAATATGGATATGCTAAACTATATAACAAAACGTCTTTATCCCGAAATCGCAAAGAAATATCAAACAACATCAAGCCGTGTCGAAAGAGCAATAAGGCACTCGATTGAGGTTGCATGGTCACGAGGCCGTCAGGAAACAATGGACGAAATATTCGGATATACCGTTCACAACTACAAGGGTAAGCCGACAAATTCAGAATTTATAGCTATGGTTGCCGACAGAATAAGACTTCAAATAAAATAACGAAAAACACCGGTGCGGTTTCGGAAACGGTGATGAAATCCGGCATAAAAGCGACTGTTTCCGACCGCATAAGAAGCGCATTATTTACATTCGCAACCTAATCTTTAAAATATGCACAAATTTTACACAAGATTTTTTGCAATATCTATTGACTTTGTCGATTATTTGTGTTATAATAAAAGAGTAAGCGGTTGTAAATAATGCAAATTCCAATATTATCGAGGGGAAGTGCATTATTTTGAGCGACCGTCGTGCAAATCCTTGTAATTATAGTGATTTTGACCTGCTTGTTCTTGCAAAAAGCGGAAATAAGCCTGCGGAAAACGAAATAATTCACAGGTATTTTAAATTTGCTGCCCGTTGCTCGGGATTTTATTACATCCCCGGCGGTGATAACGATGATATTGTGCAGGAAGCGCTGATTGGACTCATGGAAGCCGTTCGCCGTTTTAATCCGGAGAAAAAAGTTCCATTTTCGTCCTTTGCCGCCATATGCATTTCAAGACGTGTTATATCAGCTGTACGGGCCGCAGCACGAAAAAAGCATAATCCTCTTAATTCTTATGTTTCACTGAGTTGTCCATATTCGGACAGAGATGTGGGTTTACTGATTTCTCAAGCATATTCTTTAAAAAACAGTTTTGATCCGGCAGAGATTGTTATTAACCGTGAGAGCTTAGAAGGTATTGGATGCAAAATAGATGAAACACTCAGCACACTCGAAAAAAAAGTGCTTGCGTGCTTTCTTCAAAAAATGAGCTATCGAGAAATTGCACTTGAAATAGGCAGCAATGAAAAGGCTGTTGACAATGCCTTGACAAGAACAAGGCGCAAGCTCAGCTTGATTCTCGACAGATAAAAATATGCCTGAGTAGCTTAACGAGTAAAGCAAGAAAAATGTTGTCGGTGCAAGCCCGACCCGGGCAAAGACTATTTTAAAGTGAGGTAAAAATAATGTACGAGGACAAAACATTGGTATGTAAGGATTGCGGAGCGGAGTTTGTGTTTACAGCAGGCGAGCAGGAATTTTACGCTGAAAAAGGCTTTGAAAATGAGCCGACAAGATGTAAGGAATGTCGTGATAAACGTAAAAATAATCTCAGACAGTCAAAGCAGATGTATGAAATTGTTTGCGCAGAATGCGGTAAGGTTGATAAGGTTCCGTTTGAGCCTCGCAATGATAAGCCCGTTTATTGCAGTGAATGTTTTGCTAAAAAACAATAAGTTGAATATAAAAGGTTGTTGCCATGGCAGCGACCTTTTTTTGTTGCTTTTTGCAGATAGAATTGTGCAAATTCGTATCTATGAAATTGATTTCAAAAACCGGATGATTAAAGTTATATTGTTTTATTTGTTGCAAATACAGTTTTAATAGCATGTTTATATGTGCAATATATACAAATATCTAAAAGACTATTGACATTTTTAAAAAAAGTGATATAATTAAATTAACGATAATGATTATCGTTATTGATTAAAAAGGAGGTCAGCATGGTTACGAGATATTCTAAGCAAAGGGAAGCTCTTATCGAAATTTTAAAGAGCACAGATACTCATCCAACCGCTGATTGGCTCTATTCCGAGCTGCGCAAGCAGTTTCCGAATGTAAGCCTTGCAACGGTTTACAGAAATCTGCGACAGCTTTCCGAGCAGGGTGAAATCCTCGCACTGCTGTCCGGCACCGAGCCTGAGCATTATGACGGCTGCATAAAAGACCACTACCATTTTATGTGTACAAAATGCGGAGCCGTCAAGGATTTGGATATTGATGTTTTAAAAGGGCTCAATGATGAAGTAAGCCAAAAAACAGGGTTTAAGGTGTCTCGCCACTCTCTTATGTTTTACGGCGTATGCGGCGATTGTCTGCAAAAACGATAATTCAATTATCAATCAATTTGTAAATTTTATTTGGAGGTATTTATTATGAAGAAATTTGTTTGTCCTGTTTGTGGTTATGTGTATGAGGGAGAAAATCCGCCGGAGAAATGTCCCCAGTGCGGTGTACCGGGTTCAAAATTCACGGTAATGGAAGAAGGAAAGTTGAATTTTGCTTGCGAGCACGTTATCGGCGTTGGCGCAAAGGGTAAAATTGACGACGGTGTTTATGAAGGACTTAAGGCTAACTTCGAGGGTGAATGCACAGAGGTTGGTATGTATATCGCAATGAGCCGTCAGGCTATTCGTGAGGGTTATCCCGAGGTTGGCGCATTCTACCTCCAGGCAGCTCTTGAAGAAGCCGAGCACGCTGCAAAATTTGCGGAGCTTTTGGGCGAAGTTGTAACAGACTCGACAAAGAAGAATCTTCAGCTCAGAAGTGAAGCTGAATGCGGTGCAACTGCCGGTAAGCTTGAGCTTGCAAAGAAAGCAAAGGAGCTTGGCTATGATGCAATCCATGACACAGTTCATGAAATGGCAAAGGATGAGGCAAGACACGGAAAAGGCTTTGAGGGTATGCTCAAGAGATATTTCGGTTAATTGGTGAATTATAATGGAGAATTACACTATTTGCAAATGTAAGCACGTCACATATGCCGATGTTGAGAACGCTTTGCACAAAGAAGTAAAATTCGAAAATGTGGAAAAAGCATTTGAAGACGTTCAAAAAATTACGCATTGTTCAACAGGCTGCGGCGGCTGTCATGATAAAATTATGGATACAATATCAAAGATAATGAGTAAGTAATCGGAAGGAGTTTTGAAAATTATGAAAAAATTTGCTTGTCCGTGCGGATATGTTTATGACCCCGAAATCGGCGACCCCGATAACGGCGTAGCACCCGGCACCGCTTGGGAAGATGTACCCGAGGATTGGGTTTGCCCCATCTGCGGCTTGGGTAAGGACGCATTTGCGGAGGAATAGATTTTAAGGGATAGAGCAAAATTGCTCTATCCTTTTTTTTGTGCGGATTTTGCCCGTTTTTCAAGCTTTTTGCGCAAAAGTATGCACATTATTTGATTTTATATCTTTTGCCTATAAAAAGAAATATATTAAGAAAACATATTTGATGAAGTTACTTCCCCTCCCGACCCATATCATATAATCGAAATAAGGGCATATCCAAAAGATGAATTTAAACTTATGTCATATAAGCTGAAAGAAACAAATATCAAACCTTCTTTTTACATAGTACTAAACACTTATTTAAGAATTTATTATAATCCTATAAAACCTATTGACAAAGTAGGATATATATGTTATACTGTTTTTATAAAGTAAAGAAAGAAGTGAAAACAGATGGCTAAAAAAGAAAATTCATATAAACAGTATGGAATTGCAACGCAGGCAATACATACCGGAACGGATTACGATGAGGGGACGGGAGCCGTAAGAAGACCTCTGCATATGGCAAACAGTTACAAGCTTCCTGATGACCTTTCTGATGTGAATTATTCTTCTACCGATCTTTTAATGTATTCCCGAAACGGGAATCCAAATCAGCATTGGCTGGAAGAAAAGGTTGCTGCACTTCACGAGGCGGATGACGCAATTGTACTTGCAAGCGGTGTAGCCGCATTACACGCATTGTTTTGGACACTTCTGAAATCCGGGGACAGGGTGGTTTATCCGAAAGTCAGTTATATGGCTGTTTATCGTTTGTTTCACGAATTGTTTAACAACAAATTCGGTGTGGAAACCGTTATGGTCGATATGACTGATTTAGAATCGGTAAAAGCAGCAATCACTCCCGGAACAAAACTTGTCCATATCGAAACACCGGATAATCCGACCGTCGGTATTACCGATATTGCCGCAATTGCAAAAATTGCCCACGAAAACGGAACCGTACTTTCAGTAGACAACACATTTGCTTCTCCGTATAATCAAAAGCCGCTTAAACTCGGCGCTGATTTTGTTGTGGAGTCTTTAACCAAATTTATAAACGGACACGGGGATGCACAAGGAGGAGCAATCTTGTCAAACGACCTTGAAACAATGGATCGTATCAGATATGAGGCACAGGTAAATGTCGGCTCGGTTATCAGTCCGTTTAATGCTTGGCAGATTTTCCGTGGTTCTGTAACATTTCCGCTTAGGATGCAAAGAATAAACGAATCATCTCAAATTGTTGCAGAATGGCTTGAAAAACAGCCGTATGTTACTTTTGTTTCTTATCCGGGTCTTGTAAGCAATCCGGGACACGAGCTTGCAAAAAGGCAGATGCAAAACGGTTACGGCGGCGTTATTTCTTTCGGTGTGAATACTGATGATAAAACGGTAGAAAAATTTTGTGCAGCACTCAAAGTTATTACATTTGCCGTTTCACTCGGTCACGATGAAAGTCTGATTTTCCCGCAGCCAAGTTATGATGAAAGAATTGACCTTTATCCGGAAAAATTCCGAAACGGATTTATTCGATTCAGCGTAGGTCTTGAGGAGCCGAAGGATATTATTGAGGATTTAGAGCAGGCATTTCATAAGATAGGACTGTCTTAAACAAGATTAAAATCACAGAAAATGCACTTTTTGTAAGGGAGGAGATACAGAATGAAAAAAATTGAAACAAATGCGGCGCCGAAAGCAATAGGTCCGTATTCACAAGCGATTACTTTCGGGAATTTTGTTTATACTTCGGGGCAAATTCCAATAAATCCGGCTTCGGGCGAAATCGATACTGTCGATATTGTCGGACAAACCGAACAAGTGATAAAGAATATTGAAGCGATACTCACCGTCTCCGGCAGCTCTCTCGAAAAAACAGTAAAAACCACCTGTTTTTTGGCGAATATAGGTGACTTCACAAGGTTTAACGAGATATACGCAAAATATTTTACTGGGAAGCCGGCAAGAAGCTGTGTTGAAGTTTCTGCCCTTCCTAAAAACAGTTTAGTTGAAATTGAGGTTATTGCTGTACTTGATTAGTATAGCCTTGACATCGGTTGATAAGCCAAACGAAAACGGTTTACTGCTTGTGATATGGCGGTAAACCGTTTGTTTTTTCTAAAAAAAATCAAAACAAGCTCCTTCATCTATAAAATTCACCTGTATGAATTGATAAACAAAATGAATTATGTTATGATCATAGCATACCGTAATGAAACTGTAAAAGACGGATATACCTCTTGCAAAAGATATAAACCGCAATTGTGCATAATGATGAAAATTATAAAATCATGCTTTGGAATGATGACAAAATTTAAAATGTGTGATATAATTAAAATGGTTGAATTATTTTAGAGAGGACTTGACATGATATGTTGCTTGGCATAAAATCGATACATACATACAGTATAAGTTTGTCATATTTGAAAAGGATAATAAAACAGCACTTTATCTCTGCTTACAGATATAAAGTGCATTTTTACGCTTTGAGGAAAATATCGGATAATTCGCAACGAAATTGTGACATTATAAAAGAATATACCATTACCAAAGAAGGAGGTCTCAGAAATGAACATTGTAATATGTGATGACCGGGCAAATGAACTTGAAAACATAAAACAGATTACATCGGAATATGCAAAATTGCATCCGGAATTGTTTATTACAATAACCTGTTTCTCAAACCCTCTTGATATGCTGGACGACATAAGCAAAAACGATATTCCGGATATTGCACTTCTTGATATTTGTATGCCGGGTATTCTGGGAACCGAGATTGCAAAGGAGCTTAAAATCAAAAGCGAAGATAATACAGATATTATTTTTTTGACGTCAAGTCCTGATTTTGCGGTTGAAGCATTTGCACTGCACGTCAACGACTACCTGACAAAACCGTTCACAAAAGAACGGCTTACCGACACGCTTGACAGAATAATTGAAAATAGAAACAAACGTTTATTTGTTCCTGTTATTTGCGGTCGGGAAGTACACCGCATTGACTTATATCAAGTGCTGTATATGGAATCGAAAAATCACACCGTCGAAATTTATTTAAAATCCGGAACGAGTATCAAAACGCATACAACTCTTGCTGAAATGAAAAACCTGCTTCATGTCGTGAAAGGATTTATATCGGTCGGAGCTTCATATGTCGTAAACCTAAGATGCGTGCAAAGTATTCTACAAACCGAGCTCATTATGATAAACGGGCAAAGTATACCTGTTCCGAGACGCCTCAGAAATGATGTTAAGGAGCAGTACTTTGATTTTTACCGGGAGGAGGCTATAAAAAGTGATACATAAATCTATAGCTATGGTTTTACTCGGAATTTCCCATATAATTTCATTTTGGGCAATGACGGAGTTTAAGTATTCGAAGCGGAAAACGGCATTGATTTATTTGGGATTCTTTGCTATGTTTGTATGCCTTGGAACGCTTTCTTATGCAGCATTCGAAAACAAACCCGGCTATTATTATGCAGCGGCCTTTACAAGTACGATTGTTATAGCATTTTTTGTTTTTATATTTAACTCTGCCGATCCGCTTTGCGTAAAGATTTTCCTGTTTATCAGCTATGCAAATGTATTCAGTATGTTTATATGCATTTCGCTTATGATATGCAACGTGCTTTTCAAAGATTCGTCGGGGATAGTTGTATACTATGCGAGAAATATTATAAGAACACTTTTGTTCATTCCGCTGGTTCTTATATATATACGTTTTTTGCGTCCGTCTGTCAGAGCAGTGCCCGGCAAGCGTCTTAAAACGTGGTACTCCATATCGGTTGTTTCGGCTTTGTTTTTGATAATATTTGCGTTGTTTGTCGTGATTTTCAATACCGAATACAAAAATACCAACAAATACCTTCCGTTATTTGCGGTTTCGGTTTTAATTTATATATCGATTTTATGGGTTATTTTCGGTACGCTTAAATCTATGATTGCCGAAAGCAATACCGAATTAATCAAACAAAATGTAGCTTATCTGCAAGGACAGCTTAAAACCGCAAAGGAAAATGAATTGGCTGCAAAAACAATTCGGCACGATTTCAGACATCATAATCAAAATCTTGAGTCCATGCTGAAAAGGGGCGAAACTTTGGAGGCACTCAATTATCTGAAGCAATACAACGACAGTTTGGACGCCGCAAAAATAAGCGATTTTTGTCCGAATATCACCGTGAATGCCATTCTGAACAGCTTTTACACCAAAGCGCAGAAGAATGGAATTTCGGTTTCTGTTAAAGCAGACACAAAAGACAATTCCCCAATATCGGATATGGATTTTGTTGCTGTTTTATCAAATCTTCTGGAAAACGCCGTCAACGGCTGTGTTGAATGTAATTCAAACGGCGAGATAACGGTTACTATACGAACGGTTGCGGACAAAACCGTGATTGTATGCTCAAATCCGTGCAGGCAGGATATTTCAATAGAAAACAATATGATTAAAAACCGTGGTATCGGAATAGCCGGTATGCTTTCATCAATACGAAAATACGACGGTGACATCAAATACAGTTATGATAACGGAATATTGACCGCTTGCATTATATTAAATTCTTAAAAAAGACCAATTACGCTTTAAAACGACCAATTACGTCTAAAACCATCCGCAAGGGTGGTTTTTTTGATATAATATAAGCTGTAATTTGTTGCTTAATCGCACGGAGGTGGGGAAATTGTTTTTCGGCAAGAAAAAAGTGACGTTTAATAAGATAGCAAAATTTAATTATGAATTGGACACCAACGAGCAGTTAAAAAATGAACTGAAAAACCTCGCATTGTGCAGAAACGATATGACCCGAACGGAATATATGTCTAAAATATTGTCGATTTTCAAAAAGGAAGGGATTAATATCACTCTTAAAGAGTTTGATATGTTACTTTTACTGCGAGCCAAAACCGATCAAATGTTGTTGGAGCAAAATAAGTAACACTACAATATATAGGCAATTAAGTACAGAACGGAGTAGTAATATATATGAAAGGAATAATTTTGGCAGGCGGCAGCGGAACTCGCCTTTATCCGGCAACAAAAGCTTTGGTGAAACAGCTTTTGCCGGTATACGACAAACCAATGATTTATTATCCGCTGTCAACATTGATGCTTGCCGGCATACGGGATATTTTGATAATCTCAACATCGGAAGATTTGCCCGCTTTTGAGAGGCTTTTCGGTACGGGAGAAAAACTCGGGCTTAATATATCTTATGCGGAGCAAGATGTCCCGAGAGGTCTGGCAGACGCCTTTTTAATCGGCGAAAACTTTATAGGAACAGACAGCGTATGCCTTGTGCTCGGCGATAATTTGTTTTACGGGCAAAACCTCACCGCAAGTTTGCAATCAGCCATACAGGAACTTGACGGAGCTGTTGTATTCGGTTATCCGGTAAACAACCCTTCAGCCTTCGGAGTATGCGAATTTGATGAAAATAAAAATGTTATATCAATAGAAGAAAAACCTAAAATACCAAAATCAAAATATGCCGTGCCCGGACTATACTTTTACAGCAATGATGTTATAGAAATTGCAAAAAATCTCAAACCCTCAAACCGAGGCGAGCTTGAGATAACCGACATTAATAACGAGTACATAAAACACAACCGACTAAAGGTTAAATTATTCGGCCGGGGCATGGCGTGGTTTGACACAGGAAGTCCCGGCGCACTTCACGAAGCCGGAGAGTTTGTCGGATTGATTCAAGAAAAACAGGGATATTACATATCCTGTATAGAGGAAATTGCGTGGAGAAGACACTTTATAGATGGTGAACAATTTTTGGCGCTGGGGGAAGAAATGAGAAGCAGTGAATATGGAAAATATATTTTAAGATTGGCCGGTGATAATGTATGATACACTTGATTACCGGCGGTGCGGGGTTTATCGGCACCAATTATATACGACACATACTCGAAAGCTATCCCGACGACCGTATTGTTTGCGCCGACAAATTAACCTATGCCGGAAATTATGATAATATATCGGAATTTCTGTCGGAAAGCAGATTCGATTTTGAGCAGGCAGATATTTGTGACAGAGATGCGGTATACACAATCGTTCAAAAGTACAGTCCCGACTGCATTGTGAATTTTGCGGCGGAAAGCCATGTTGACCGTTCTGTTAAAAATCCTGAAGTATTTCTTAAAACAAATATTCACGGCACATCGGTTTTGCTTGATGCGGTAAATAATTTCGGCATAAAGCGATTTCATCAGATTTCAACAGACGAGGTTTACGGCGATTTGCCGCTGGAAAGAACAGATTTGAAATTTGACGAAAAATCTCCGATAAAACCGTCAAGCCCATACTCATCATCAAAGGCAGCGGCGGATATGCTGTGTATGGCATATTACAGAACATACGGTACACCGATTACGATTTCGAGGTGTTCAAACAACTTAGGTCCATATCAGTTCCCCGAAAAGCTTATACCGCTTACAATCGGTAAGGCATTAAAAAATGAACCGCTGCCAATATACGGCGACGGAAAAAATGTGCGTGACTGGCTGTATGTAAAGGATCACTGCCGTGCGGTCGATTTGATTGCAAGAAACGGAAAAATCGGTGAGATTTACAATGTGGGCGGAAACTGCGAAAGATCGAATATTGAAGTTGTAAGAACAATACTCGGCATTCTCGGGAAGCCCGATTCTTTGATAACTTATGTAAAAGACAGACCGGGACATGACAGGCGCTATGCGATAAATTCCGAAAAGCTGCAAAAAGAGCTTGGCTGGAAACCGGAAACGAATTTTTCGGAAGGTATTCAAAAAACAATAAAATGGTATTGTGACAATCCGGAATGGGTGGAAAGAATTCAAACCGGAGAATATAGAAAATATAAATGCGAGGTGCGAAATGATGATTAAAAAAATGAAAGGTATACTCACTCTTTTTATATGTATATCGATACTGTGCGGCATTATGCCGATAACAAGTTTTGCCGCGGAGGGTGATGTGGCAAGCGTTACATTTGACGGAAACACAGAGTATTATACAACAATCGACGATGCGTGGAATGCGGCTGTTGCGTTGGATACCACCGCAGAAAACAAGGCAACGATTAAACTTCTTGCCGATTGCACGTCAAAAAATATGCTGACGCTTATGTATGACTATTTTATCTTAGATACAAATAATAAGACCCTGACCGGCCCGGGCATTTTGCAATACAGTAATTCCGCATTTAGTGTTATTTATGTCGATGGCGGAAATCTGAGGATAATAGGAAACGGAACAATAACCGGATATACAAAAAATGACTATTCAAAAGGCATTTTGACTGCAAATAACGGTGTTGCTTATATAGACGGCGTTACAGTACATAATACCGGAACAGGCGGAGCTTATGCCGTTGTTGCAAGAAACGGCGGCGCGATTCACCTTTTGGACGGTCACCTTATCTCAAACGGCGAGTACGCATTAAGTGCCGGCACGAGCTATGTTTATCTTTACTCCGGAAAGATTGAAAGCAACGGGCGCCGTGCGATGACTGTCAAAAGCCGCTTTCATATATGTTACAGCGATAAGCCCATATACCTAATAAATAACGATGTTAAAAACAAAGATAACATAATATACAGCAGTGATCCTATTGATTATATTATGCTTTTGGATGATCATGTCGGAGTGGATTTGGAATACAGCGAAAATCCCGACGGCTCTAATCCGACATCGTTAAAGAATGTTAAAAAACTAAGCTATACAATAAACCACAACACTTCTTATCTTAAATTTCAGTCGTTTAGGCAAAACACGATCACAATAAATGCTACCGAGGGCGGAACGGCGTCAAGCAACAGTACGGACGTAAGAACCGGCGAAAGCGTAACCCTTACCGCTACCGCAAACGATGGCTACACCTTTGACGGTTGGTATGACGGCGATACAAAGGTATGTGATACGGCGGAATTTACGGTTGAAAATGTAACAACAGATAAAACCTACACGGCGAAGTTTATAAAGAATCTGCTCCCGGAGTCGAAGCTGTTCAGCGTGAGCACGGGTGACAGTTCGCTTATCAAAAAAATAAACCGTGACGGCGTCACGGATATTCGTTCAACAGAAATTACCGCCGTGCATTTTGTGGATTTGACGGATTACGATCTTACAAACATTTCCTATTCCGACTATTCCGCAAGAGGTGACGGCAGCGTTAAGGCATGGATGGACGGTACAGAACTTTACATCGGCGGCTACGGAAAAATTATAGCAGGAAAGAGTCTGGCTTTTGCATTTATGAACGGTTTCAAAATCGACAAAATAACAGGGCTTGAAATGCTTGACACATCAAACGTTACCGACATGAGCTTTATGTTCTACTCATGCGGCAGGTATTCGCAAGTATTCACACTTGACTTAGGGAATAATTTTGACACATCAAACGTTACCAATATGAGCTATATGTTCTACTCCTGCGGCAATGAGTCCGCGGTATTCACCCTTGATTTGGGCGAGAAGTTTGACACATCAAACGTTACCGACATGCACTATATGTTCTCCTCCTGCGGCGTGTGTTCGCAAGTATTCACACTTGACTTAGGCGATAAATTTAACACCTCGAAAGTTACCGATATGAAAGAAATGTTCCGATCTTGCGGCTCTGCCTCTAAATTATTTACACTTAATTTGGGTGATAAATTTGATACATCAAACGTTGCTGATATGAGATTAATGTTCCACGGCTGCGGTATTCAAAGCAGTGCATTTACAACTCTTGATTTAAGTAAGTTCACCGTAGGTGCGAATACAAAACTTGATGAATTTGCTTATGGTTCAAACGTAAAAACTTTTATCTTCGGCGACGGATGGGCAAATGCGTCACTTCCGTCAGCAGGTTCTGAAAAGGGCGCTTTCTATGCATACAGTCAAATTAGCACCACAGTTACCGGTGCGACTGAAAAACTGCTTAACTATGATTGGGCAAGCGATAACCGAATTGTCAATGGATTAAAACCGCAAACGTATACCGTAACAGCAAATGCCGAAACAGGCGGCACGGTATCGGGCGGCGGCGAAGTTGCGGATGGCGGAAATATAACACTTACCGCTACTGCAAACGAAGGCTACACCTTTGACGGCTGGTATGACGGCGACACAAAAGTGTGTGATACGACAGAATTTGTTGTTGAAAACATAACGACAGATAAAACATACACGGCGAAATTTACGAAGGATCTGCCAAAAGAATCATATCTAATCAACATAGGAAATGGTACCACGCTTTTCAAAAAAATAAAGCGTGACGGCGTCACGAATATTGATTCGAACGAAATTACCGCCGTGCATTTTGTGGATTTGGCGGATTACGACCTTAC
>CAKSPW010000031.1 GCA_934486495.1 uncultured Clostridia bacterium | reverse complement strand
TTATATGCGTTTCATCGCCGCGGTAAAGTCCGAAATCGTCCGAGCCGCCTTTTATTACCAGCTCCGCCGCACATCTTGAATTAATGGCTTCTTTGAAGATTCCTATGTTTCTGCGGTGACGGTATACTGAGTTTTCATCGGGAACAATATAATATTTCATAACACAATACCTCATCATATTATCATAATTTCAGCTTATGAAAAAACAATGTGATTTATTCTTTTATGCAGCCGATTAACCAAAATATTATTTGAAATTTGTGAGAAGTAACCAAAGTTTTTTTATTTTGAATTATAGGGTTGACTTTATGAAAATAACATTATATAATGTTCAAGCCTTAAGGAAATTCTTATTAATATCGGGGGTATTCGATATGGCAAAGGACAAACAATTTTATGAAAACTATCTTCCTGATTACAGCAGCTTTTTCGAAGGAGCAAAAAACGGCGATAAAATAGTTTCACGCCTTTTAAAGAGCTTTTTAAAGTCATACAAAAAGGAGTTTGTACTCTCGACACTGCTGTTTTGCGTAAAGCACTGCGCAACATGGATTATACCTATTATAACGGCTAACGTAATAAACATTGCAACAAATCCCGATAAGCATTCCGTGGCAGAGCTTTTTGTAAACGGAGCGTTTTTGATACTGCTTATCGTACAAAATCTGTTTACGCACGTTTGGTATTCGGATTATACGAGCCGTGCGCTGAGAAGCATAGGAACGGGAATGAGAAATTCGCTTATCAAAAAGCTTCAGCAGCTATCGATAACGTTTCATAATGAGCTTAAATCGGGAGCTCTCCAGTCTAAGTTTATAAGAGATATAGAGGCAATTGAAACGTTTTTGCGCCAGATTGTAATGAATTTCGTCCCGTGTGTGATTACCGTTATTGTCACCGTTTCTGTAACGGTTGGCAAAAGCCTTGCGGTAACGGCGTTTTTTGCGCTTATGATACCGATAAATGTGTATCTTGTGAAATTTTTCAGTACAAAAATCGGAAAAAACAACAGGCTTTTTCGGCGTGATGTTGAAAATGTTTCGTCAAATATTACCACAATGCTTGAAATGATTCCCGTAACAAAGGCGCATGGCCTTGAGGACGAGGAAATTCACAAGATGGAGAAAAGCCTTATAAACATGCAAAGAAACGGCCTTCGCCTTGACCATTCGCAGGCACAGTTCGGCTCATGGTCGTGGGTTGTGGGAACGGTAATGAGTGCAATTTGCCTTGTATTTACGGGATATCTTGCGTACATAGGGAAAATATCCGTCGGCGATGTTGTGCTGTATCAGACGTACTTTTCGACAATATCAGCCAACGTTCAGTCGCTTCTTAACATATATCCGGAAATTGCAAAGGGTACGGAGTCGATTAAGTCCGTTTCTGAAATTATGATTTCCGACAGAATTGAGGATGACTCAAATAAAATTCGCTTACGCTACGTTCACGGTACCGTTGAGTTTAAAAACGTGTCATACAGCTATCCGAACAGCGATAAGCAGGTAATTAAAAATCTGTCATTTGATGTTGAGCCCGGCGACTGTGTGGCTTTTGTCGGTGCGTCCGGTTCGGGAAAGTCAACGGTAATGAACATGATTATAGGTTTTCTGCACGCTACTTCAGGTGAGGTGCTTGTTGACGGTAAGCCGATTGAGGCTCTCAATTTAAGACAGTACAGGCATTTTCTGTCCGTTGTACCGCAAAACTGTATATTGTTTTCGGGTACTATACGTGATAATATCGTTTACGGACTTGATAATTATTCGGAGGAAACTCTGCAAAAAGTTATTAAGCTTGCAAATATAGATGAGTTTGCGTCAAAGCTGCCTGACGGAATAGATACAGTTTTGGAGGAGCACGGCGGTAATCTTTCGGGCGGACAAAAGCAGAGAATTTCAATAGCAAGAGCATTTATGCGTGACCCGAAAATCATCATTTTCGATGAAGCAACCTCCGCTCTTGATAACATTTCCGAGCGTCATATTCAGGAGGCTATGTATGCGCTTACAAAGGGACGAACAACATTTATAGTTGCGCACAGGCTTTCAACTATTCGTGATGCGAATAAAATCGTTGTTATGGAAAACGGACAGTGCGTTGAAATGGGTTCGTATGATGAGCTTATGGCTAAAAAGGGTAAGTTTTTTGAACTGAAAACGTTAAACGATATCGGGGAGTAGAAGCAGGGCTCAATTAAGATAGTACGCCGCGGCGATGTTTCCGAAACGCTTTATGACGGTTGTATGAACTTTATCGGCTTACCGGAATATGAACGAAATAACCGAAATATTTGGGTCATGTCAATTATATAAAGGGGCTGTTGCAAACTGAAATCCTGTCATTTATTTGCGGCGGCCCTTGATTGTTTCTGCCGAAAGAAAACACACATATCTAACGATTATTCACAAAACAATATTGCTCAATTTCAGCATTGAGGAGAAACAATTTACCAAGAGCCCAAATATTATCATTGACAGATTATAAAAAAAGTCACTCCGATTTTTTTGGAGTGACTTTTTACATTTCTGAAAATTATTTGATAAGGCCTTGCTTTTTCATTTCTGCTTTCAGTATTTCGGTATGTTCGTCCGTCATATCGCAAAGCGGTGCACGAAGGTTGCCTGCGTCAAAGCCAATAAGGCGCATAGCCGTTTTAACGGGAACGGGATTTACCTCAATGAACAAATTGTTGATAAGCTTTAAAAGGCGGAGCTGAAGGTCTTTTGATTTATCCGTTTCGCCGCTGAAGTAATATTCGCAAATGTCGTGAGTTTCTTTCGGCATAATGTTTGCAAGAACGGAAATAACACCTTTAGCGCCGATACTGAGCATAGGCACGATCATATCGTCATTACCCGAATAAATATTAAGCTCGGGTACTTCTGCTGCGATTTTTGCGGTATAGCCTATATCTCCGCTTGCTTCTTTAATTCCGACGATATTATCTATCTTTGCAAGCTCCTTTAATGTGTCTATTGAAATTGCCATGCCTGTTCTCGACGGTACGTTGTAGAGTATAACGGGAATGTCTATCGACTCGGCAATTACTTTAAAGTGATTGTAAAGACCGTGCTGAGATGTTTTGTTATAATACGGTGTTACGGTGAGAATTGCGTCCGCACCGTACTCCTGTGCTTTTTGAGAAAGATATATGGCATGAACGGTATCGTTACTTCCTGTTCCTGCAATTACCGGTACTCTTCCTGCTGTTTTTTCAACCACAAACTTAATCGCTGCCAAGTGCTCGGCATCGGGCATTGTTGCCGCTTCGCCGGTCGTTCCGCAAACAATGATTGCGTCTGTTCCGCCTGCGATTTGCTGTTCTATAATTTCTCCGAATGCATCATAATTTATTTTGTTTCCGTCAAACGGAGTAATAATGGCTACTCCGGAGCCTGTAAAAGGTGCTTTTTTCATAAAAATACTTCCTTTCATGTTAATTTCTCAGTCCATATAACCCTTTGCGGTGAGATGCTCTGCAAGAAGAACTGCGCCTCCGGCAGCTCCGCGAAGAGTGTTGTGTGAAAGTCCGACAAATTTGTAATCGTATTGCTTATCATCACGAAGTCTTCCGACAGAAACTGCCATACCGCCTTCGAGCATACGGTCAAGCTTTGCCTGAGGTCTGTTATCGTCCTCAAAATAGTGGATAAACTGTTTCGGTGCGTGAGGGAGATTGAGTTTTTGCGGCTCACCCTCAAATTCTGCCCATGCCTTCTTTATTTCCTCTATTGACGGCTTGTTTTCAAAGCTTACGAAAACTGCCGCCGTATGTCCGTTTGAAACGGGTACTCTTATGCACTGTGTTGTGATTGACGGACTGTCTGCGTCAACGATTTTGTCGCCCTCGATATGTCCCCAAACCTTAAGCGGTTCGATTTCACTCTTTTCTTCCTCTCCGCCGATAAACGGGATAACATTATCAATCATTTCGGGCCATGTTTCAAACGTTTTTCCGGCACCCGAAATTGCCTGATATGTTGTTGCAAGAACCTTTGTAATACCGAACTTCATCAGAGGGTGAAGTGCGGGAACATAGCTTTGAAGCGAGCAATTCGATTTAACGGCGATAAATCCTTTCTTTGTTCCCAAACGCTTTCTTTGCGATTTTATAATTTCTGCATGGTCGGCATTGATTTCGGGAATAATCATAGGCACATCGTCTGTATGGCGGTGAGCCGAGTTGTTTGAAATAACCGGACATTCTGCCTTTGCGTATTTTTCCTCAAGTGCTTTTATTTCGTCTTTTTTCATGTTTACGGCGCAGAATACAAAATCAACCTTTTCGGCAATCTTTTCTATATCCGCTTCCGCGTCCATAACAATCATGTCACGAACGTTTTCTGGAATTTCCTCATCCATTGCCCATTTTGCACCTACGGCGTCGGTATACTTCTTTCCGGCGCTTCTTGACGATGCGGCAAGAACCTCGATTTTGTACCAGGGGTGATTGTAAAGCAGTGTAATAAAACGCTGACCAACCATACCCGTTGCACCTATAATTCCAACTTTATATTCTCTCATTTTCAAAAACTCCAATCCGTTGCTTTGGTAAAAAATTATTATTATATATAATAATAACACAAAGTGTCATCTTTGTCAATTCGGAAATTATATTAATTTTTATAATTTATAAGTCGTATAAAGCGCAAAATGCACAATTAAATGTTTATTCTGTTTCAAAAAAGTCCGCCAAGATTATTTCACTTCCTATAACCGATATACTGCTCCATGGAATAACGCAATCCTCCCGTTTGAGAAAAAACACTCTGCGCTTCGGAACGACAAGCCCCGAAATACAGCCGCTTTCCAAATCTATTTCAACATCATCCACAAATCCTATTCTCTCCGCCGTGCGGATATTTATTACCTCCTTACGACAAAGCTCCTCGCTTTTAAGCATACAAATCACCGCCCGAGTATGATATTTGATATAATATTCTATGCAGGATAACGAATTTGTAACACTGTATATTTTTATCGTATTGACATATAAAAAAAATAATGATATAATAGCATTAATCTTTTAAATGCGGGGAATACGATGGAAATATCACTAAATGAATTTAAAAAACTGAACCTTATAAAGTGCCAGCTGACGGATATTCGTTCAGAGTCGTCGTTTGAATACGGCTCGATAGACGGTGCGGAAAACAATCCGAGCTCCGACTTTGACAAAAGCCGGCTTGATAAAAGCAAAAAAATAATTCTTTATTGCAAGGACGGAAATTTAAGCCGCAGTCTTGCCGAAAAATTGTGTTGTGACGGATTTGACGCATACAGCCTTAAGGGCGGATACATGGGATGGCTGAGGGATAAAATAGAGCTTGAGGATAAGGACGCATTGATTTTGGAACGTGCCGAAAAGAGTATACGAAAAAAATTTCATAAGGATATTTTTACAAAGTTTGCACGTGCGATAAACGAGTTCGGACTTGTTTCGGAGAATGATAAAATTGCGGTTTGCATATCGGGCGGCAAGGATTCAATGCTTATGGCAAAGCTTTTTCAGGAGCTTAAACGGCATAATAAGTTTGATTTTGAACTTGTTTTTCTTGTCATGGATCCCGGATACAGTAAGGAAAACAGGAAGATTATCGAGCATAACGCAAAAATATTGAATATTCCCATAACGATTTTTCAAAGCACTATTTTCGACAGCGTGTTTAATATCGAAAAGTCACCGTGCTATATATGTGCACGAATGCGCAGAGGGTATCTTTATTCAAAGGCTAAAGAGCTCGGCTGCAATAAAATTGCGCTTGGTCATCACTATGACGATGTTATTGAAACAATTTTAATGGGTATGCTTTACAGCGGTCAAATTCAGACTATGATGCCGAAGCTCAAAAGTACAAATTTTGAGGGTATGGAGCTTATACGTCCAATGTATGAAATAAGAGAGGACGATATAAAGCGTTGGCGTGATTACAACGATTTGCATTTTATACAATGCGCCTGCAAGTTTACTGAAATGTGCGCAAACGAGGCTTGTCTTACGCCGGAGCGCACAAGCTCCAAACGACTTGAAACAAAGCGTATAATAGAAAATCTTAAGAAAACAAATCCTTTTATCGAAAGCAATATTTTCAAAAGCGTTCAAAACGTAAATCTTGAAACGGTAATCGAGTACAAGGATAAAGACGGACGTCATTCATTTTTGGATAATTATTAACGGAGGATATATGCAATTTATAAGAACAAAGCTGCTTTTCGGCTTCGATGCGCTTGAAAAACTGAAAAATGCCCGTGTTGCCGTGTTCGGAATAGGCGGTGTCGGGGGATATACGGTTGAAGCACTTGCAAGAAGCGGTGTGGGTGCGATTGATTTGATAGATAACGATACGGTCAGTATTTCAAATATAAACAGGCAGATTATAGCAACTCATAAAACGGTGGGAATGTATAAGGTTGATGCGGCAAGAGAAAGGGTTCTTGACATCAATCCCGATATAAAGGTAAAGACGTTTAAAATGTTTTATCTTCCCGAAACGGAGTTTGATTTTTCAAAGTACGATTATATAGCCGATGCGATAGACACCGTGTCGGGTAAAATTGCGCTTGCGGTAAATGCCGAAAGGGCAGGTGTTCCGGTAATCAGCTCAATGGGGGCGGGGAATAAGCTTTGCCCGGAAAAATTTGAGGTGGCGGATATTTACGAAACATCTGTTTGTCCGCTTGCACGTGTGATGAGAGCGGAGCTTAAAAAAAGAGGAGTTAAAGGACTTAAGGTGGTATACTCTAAGGAAAAGCCGATAAAGCCTATCGGAGAGTTGCCGAGTGAGGATTTGGGAGGAAAAAGACAGGTGCCGGGCAGCTGTGCGTTTGTGCCGTCCGTTGACGGTCTTATAATTGCGGGGGAGATTATTAAGGATATTACGGGAGTTGATAACAAATGACGCTGCAGCAGATTTTATATGCGCTTACAATTTCCGAGTGCGGCTCTATGAATAAGGCGGCGGAGAAAATGTTTCTTTCACAGCCGTCACTGACAAATGCGATAAGGGAGCTTGAAAAAGAGGTCGGAATTACTATTTTTCGCCGAAACGGCAAGGGTACGCTCGCAACTGCGGAGGGTGAGGAGTTTTTGACATATGCACGCCAGCTTTATCAGCAGTATGAGCTTTTGAGGGGAAGGTATATAAATCCGTCGGAAATCAAGCAGAAATTCGGAGTATCGTCACAGCACTATTCCTTTGCTGTTAAGGCGTTTGTGGAAACGGTTAAGCAGTTTGATATGCAAAAATACAAGTTTGCAATCAGAGAAGAAAAAACGGCTGAGGTTATAAGCGACGTAAGTACTTTTAAAAGTGAGATAGGAATAATTTACACGAATGAATTTAACCGGAAAATAATACAAAAAATGCTCTATGAAAATGAGCTTGAATTTAATCCGCTTATAGAGTGTAGTGCGTATGTATACATATGGAAAAATCATCCGCTTGCTAAAAATAAGTCCATTTCGTTTGACGATTTGTCGATTTATCCGTGTCTTTCGTTTGAGCAGGGCGAGGGAGGCTCGTTTTATTTTGCCGAGGAAATTCTCAGCACAAATGAATATCCGCGTGAGATTAAGGCGACCGACCGCTCTACAATGCTTAATTTGATGGTAGGGCTTAACGGGTATACACTCTGTTCGGGGATAATATGCGAGGAGCTGAACGGCAGCGATTATATAGCCGTTCCGTATCGCTCCGACAGCGAAAATCCGAACGAAACAATGACGATAGGGTATATTAAAAAGAAGAACAGTCCACTGAGTAAAATAGGTCAAACATATATTAAGGAGCTGAATAAGTATTTAAACAGCGCTGCGGAAAAGTGAGATTTTAATCTTGCTTAAGTGCGTATGTTAAATACATATGGCAAGATGTATGCTTTTGTGGATTTTTGATATAACGATAAAAAGTTATAGTTTCAGGCTATAACTTTTTATAATATTTAAGTATTTGACATTTTGAAAATAAAGTGCTATAATAAACCTATCAAACAGATAGGAAACATATGGTTTGGACTATTAAGGAGGAATTTAAAATGTCAGAGAAAAAATACAAATTTGAAACACTTCAAGTACAGGCAGGTCAGGAACAGCCGGATCCTGTAACGGACGCGAGAGCGGTGCCGATTTATGCGTCAACATCCTTTGTTTTTCATAATTCGCAGCACGCAGCAGACAGATTCGGCTTAAAGGACGCAGGCAATATTTACGGCAGACTTACAAATCCGACTCAAAGTGTGTTTGAGGAAAGAATTGCCGCACTTGAGGGAGCAGCGGCGGCACTCGGCGTATCGTCAGGTGCGGCGGCTATAAACTATACAATTCAGGCACTTGCCAAATCCGGTGAACATATAGTAGCGTCAAAGACAATTTACGGTGGAACGTACAATTTACTTGCGCATACTCTTCCCCTTACATCCGGGATAACGACAACGTTTGTAGATCCGGATGATGAGGATTCTTTTGAAAATGCGATAAAGCCGGAAACAAAGGCTATTTATGTTGAAACGCTCGGAAATCCGAATTCAAATATTGTCGATATTGAAAAATTAGCGGAAACGGCACACAGACATGGCATTCCTCTTGTTGTGGATTCGACCTTTGCAACACCGTATCTTGTACGTCCGATAGAATACGGTGCGGATATTGTTGTACACAGTGCGACAAAGTTTATCGGCGGACACGGAACGGCAATTGGCGGAGTTATAGTTGACGGCGGTACGTTTGATTGGAAAAAATCGGGGAAATATCCATGGATATCCGAACCAAATCCGTCATATCACGGTATCAGCTTTTCCGATGCGGCAGGTGCGGCGGCGTTTGCCACATATATAAGAGCGATACTTTTAAGAGATACCGGCTCGACAATATCACCTTTTCATGCTTTCTTGTTTTTACAGGGACTTGAAACGCTTTCGCTCAGAGTTGAACGTCATGTATCCAATGCGCTGAAGATTGTAAATTACCTTAACAATCATCCGCAGGTTGAGGCTGTACATCATCCGTCACTTGAAACGGAGCCGAGTCACAAGCTTTATAAAAAATATTTCCCGAACGGCGGAGGGTCGATATTTACGTTTGAAATTAAGGGTGACGACAAAACGGCGCAGAAATTTATTGATAACCTTAGAATTTTTTCTCTGCTTGCAAATGTTGCCGATGTAAAGTCGCTCGTAATTCATCCGGCATCAACAACGCATTCTCAGCTTTCTCCGTCGGAGCTTGAGGAGCAGGGTATTAAGCCGAATACGATAAGATTTTCCATAGGTATAGAAAATATTGACGACCTTACGGACGCCTTGGATGAAGCGTTTGAAGCTATAAAGTAATGGTTGTCGTTACGGTAAAAAATAAATAAAAGGGGCTGTTAAAAAAGTCAATCGACTTTTTTAACAGCCTTAATTTTTTCGGAGGGGATAGGAAAAAAAGCTTTGGAATTAAGTTTTTTATTTAACATCCCCTTTATGGGGCTGTTTAAAAGCCCCGTCTTACGTAAGCAGTATGCGGACAAGGCATCACTCCTCGTCCGCACGCCGTATTTAATTATTCGATAATAATCCTTTTATCCGATTCAAATCTTTCAGGCTCTTTTTTCGGAACGGATAAAGTTAAAACACCTGATTTATATTTTGCCTTTACGTCCTCGGCTTTAACTTTGCCGATATAGAAGCTTCTCGAACAAGAACCGGCATAACGCTCACGGCGCAGGATTTTGCCTTTCTTATCTTCTTCATCCTTGTCAAGACCCTTTTGGGCGCTTATTGTAAGATAACCGTCATTTACATCAACGTTTATTTCATCTTTTTTAAATCCCGGCAAATCGACAGCTATTTCGTATGAGCCGTCCTTTTCCTGAATATCGGTTTTCATTAAATTTCTTGCGTGTTTTCCGTACAACGGATTGTGCGAACCAAAGAAATCATTATCAAAATCAAAAAATTCATCAAACATGTTTTCTCCAAAAATACTCGGTAACATAAGTCATTCCTCCAATTAATCATAATTATATTTATTTAAATTCTGCGCTGCCGGCGCATTACATAATACTGTTTGTTCTGTAATCCTTACTCATCGGTATCACTCTCTTTCATATTTTCTGATTATATTATATACTTTTCTCTTGAAAAATCAATAAGTTCGTGGTACAATAAATATGTAATAAGTTGTGCTGTTGGCACAAACATAAAAAAGGGCGTGAAAATATGGATTTGGTAAATGTTGATTTACTTGCCGATGAATTTTTTATGAGTGATGATTTGAAGCGGCTTTCGGAGCACACGGGGATTTTGCTTAAATGTCCGATTATGGTGCTTGATGACGCATTTCGTGTTATTGCCGGCTTTGCGCCGCCCGATTTTTCGGATGCGGTTTTTAAAAATGCCGTATCATGCGGTGCAATATCTTATGAGTCTGGTGCGGAGATAAGCAAAAACGAGCGGCTGCGTTCCGGAAAGACAGCATATATAAAACTTGACGGAAGTCCGTTTAAGCATAGGTTTGCGCCGCTTATAAGCACAGGAGTAATGCTCGGATATTTTGTTTGTGTAGATACGGACGGGCATTTGCAAGGAATTTCGCCTGAAATATGGAAAAAAATCGAGATGATTTTATCGAAGCAGCTTTTTATTGAGGCAAGCAGACAGGATAAACCGTTTGAAACAACGGAGGAGATTTTAATGCATCTGCTTAGCGGCGGATTTCCTTCAGAGCAGTACTTTCGTCTGCAAAGCGCAAATACATATCTTGCAAGCTTTAAACCTACCGCATTTGCTCTTATCGACCTTACCGTTTATAATAGTAAATATATGGGGAACCGTCATCTGAAGGATGAAATAAATATGCATTTTGATAATGCGCATGAGTTTTTGTACAAAGGCGATATTTTTTTATTTTTGCATGATAAGCACGATATAAGTATATTTTCCGAGCTTGCACGGGAATTTGGCTTGAAGGTAATAATTTCGGATCCCGTAAACAATCTGTTTTCTCTACCGTCGCTTTACGCAAGTGCAAGAGAAGCGCTTGAGATGATTATTGAAAATGATTTTGGAGATACCGACGTTTCGTCTGTTGCACAGCTTAGAATACCGCTTATGCTTAAAAAGCTGTCAGGCAGAGACGATTTTATCTCTCCGGAGCTTTTGTCGCTTGCCGAGTATGACAGGCAAAAGGGAAGTGAATATTGTCAAACACTTTACTGTTATCTTATTAACAATCGTTCGCTTAAAAAAACGTGCGACAGTATGTTTACGCATCGCAATACGGTCTTATACCGCATAGATAAGATAAGGAATGATTTTTTAATTCCTCTCGATGATCCGTCTGCACACGTTGAGCTTCTCATAGGCGCTGCGCTTTTAATATTTAAAGAGAGCGGTCCGTCATTTTTTATAAATAAACAATGCAGGAAAGGAAATGAACTGAAATGAAGGAAAACCGAAAATTAATGAAGGAAGTTTTAAAGGATATTCACCGTGATATGACAGATGAAGATGTTTTAAATCTTCTTGCGGACAGTAAAATATCCGTAAGCCCGAAAAATGAAAAATACACTCTCGGTCAGCGTGCTGCCGATAAAATTGCAAAATTTGCGGGCAGCTGGGCATTTATATTTTCTTTTACGGGGATACTGCTGCTTTGGATGGTTGTAAACGTACTTCTCGCCGCTAAAGCTTTTGATCCGTATCCGTTTATTTTGCTTAATCTCGTTTTGTCATGCGTTGCCGCCGTTCAGGCACCGCTTATAATGATGAGTCAGAACAGACAGGAGGAAAAAGATCGCCGCCGCGCCGAAAACGATTACAAGGTTAATCTTAAAACAGAAATCATGATTGAGGATTTATATGATAAGATTAATGTTATTCTTGCAAAGCAATCTGAAATGGAAAAGCATTTTTTAAAAAAAGATAAACAATAAAGTATACAAAATTACGAGGCTTTTACCGAAAAAATGCTTCATTTTGCGGTAGATAAGCTTTATTATGTGAAAGATTTGTAAACTTTAAGCGAAAGCTATTCACACAAAAAAATGTTTGTGGTATAATAATACCCGACAGCAAATCTGAAAGGATTGAATTTAATGACTTTATGTGCAAAATGCAAGGTTAATCCGGCAATGATTTTCATAACGAAAATAGAAAACGGAAAAACCACAAACGAAGGCTATTGCCTCTCCTGCGCAAGGGAGCTTGGCATTGCGCCGATAGATGACCTTATAAAACAGTTCGGAGTAAGCGAGGACGAGCTTGAAACGCTGAACAATCAGATGTCCGATTTTCTCGGCGAGGTTGGCGGAGTAGACGGTCTTGCCGAAAATATGGGTGCAATGATGGAAGGCTTTGACGGGAATATCGAGGGCGGAGCTCCGACAGCA
Source organism: uncultured Clostridia bacterium (assembly GCA_934486495.1). Classification (GTDB taxonomy): domain Bacteria; phylum Bacillota; class Clostridia; order UBA1381; family UBA1381; genus RGIG9115. The sequence goes on along the minus strand of CAKSPW010000031.1, from coordinate 12,481 downwards.
CCGACTGATTTTTTGAAAAATATGTTCGGTCAGGGTAAGCCCGGAGAATCGGAGCAAAAGGGCGCAACAAAGCAAAAGCGCCAAAAACAGAATAAAAAGAGTATGCTCGAAACATACGGTACAAACCTAACCGCAAAGGCGGCACTCGGTCAGGTGGACAGAGTTATTCACCGTGACGCTGAAATAGAACGTGTTATTCAGATTTTGAACAGACGTTCAAAAAACAATCCCGTTTTGCTCGGTGAACCGGGCGTTGGAAAAACGGCGATTGCGGAGGGACTTGCCTGCAGAATATTTGAAAAGAATGTTCCGCCAAAGCTGTTTGGGTGTCAAATCTATCTTATAGACTTTACGGCTCTTGTTGCGGGAACACAGTTTAGAGGTCAGTTTGAGGCAAGACTTAAATCGCTTTTGAATGAGGCTGCCGAGGCAGGAAACGTAGTGCTTGTAATAGATGAAATTCATAATATTGTGGCAGCAGGTGACGCAGAGGGTGCAATGAGTGCGGCAAATATTTTAAAGCCGGCTCTTGCAAGAGGTGAAATTCAGGTTATAGGTGCGACGACGTTAAGCGAATACAGAAAGCATATTGAAAAAGATTCCGCACTCGAACGCCGTTTTCAGCCTGTTATTGTAGATGAACCGTCGGTTGAAGAAAGTATAGAGATGCTAAAGGGTATCAAGGATTATTACGAAAGCTATCACAGCGTTAAAATTTCTGATAAGGTGATAGAAAAGGCTGTAAGAATGTCCGAAAGATATATTACCGAACGCTTTCTCCCCGATAAGGCAATTGACGTAATAGATGAGGCAGGTTCTCTTGTAAATCTTAAAAACAAGGCGCTTTACACACTTGGGCAAACGAACGAGGAAATAGAAAAACTGAACTCGCAGATAGAGGAGGCTACCGCAGCCGGAGATTTTGAAACGAGTGCAAAACTGAAAAGTGAACTTTTGCGTCAAAGCGGATTACTGCCCGAGCTTCGCCGGGAGGCTGAAAAAGCGGAAATAACAGAGGATGACATTGCGTCCGTTATAGAGGCATGGACAAAAATTCCCGTGCACAGACTGACGGAGGATGAATCGGATAAGCTTTTGAATTTGGAAAGCTCTCTGCACAGAAGAATTGTCGGACAAAACAAGGCAGTTGAAGCCGTTGCCAAGTCGATAAGACGCGGGAGAGCAGATATTACAACGAGAAAGCGTCCTGTTTCGTTCATTTTTGCAGGTCCTACCGGTGTCGGAAAAACAGAACTTGTAAAAACTATAGCCGAGGTTATGTTTGGCTCGGAGGATGCGCTTATCAGACTTGATATGTCGGAATACATGGAAAAGCATTCGGTTTCAAAGCTTATCGGCTCGCCTCCGGGATATGTAGGATATGATGAGGCAGGTCAGCTTACGGAGAAGATAAGAAGAAAGCCGTATTCGGTAATTCTGCTCGACGAAATAGAAAAGGCAGATCCCGAGGTTTACAATATGTTCCTTCAAATCCTTGATGACGGCAGAATAGCCGACAGCCACGGAAAGCTTGTAAATTTTGAAAACACGATTATTATTATGACAACAAATGCCGGAAGCGAAATCTCAACATCTGCGCTCGGATTCGGCGCAACCCTTGAGGAGTCTGTTGCCGATAACGTAAACAAGAGTCTTAAAAAGTACTTTAAGCCCGAGTTTTTAAATCGTATAGATGAAATAGTAACGTTCTCTCCGCTTACAATGGAGGAGCTTAGAGAGATTATAGACCTTTTGCTTAAGGATATTTACGATAAAATGAGCGAAAAGGGCGCATCTCTTACCGTTACCGACAGCGCAAAGGAAATAATTCTTAAAAACGGATACGATAAAAAATACGGTGCACGTCCGCTTAAGCGTTCGATACAGTCGCTTCTTGAGGACGAGCTTGCAAAACTTTCGCTTACGGGTGAAATAAAGGAAGGCACAAGAATAATTGCCGATGCGGCAGATGATGTACTTTCGGTAACCGCAATTAATATGTAAAACAGCGTCAGAGCCTGACTCACGGTAAAACGGGGTTTGGCTCTTTTTTCGTTTTTATGCGCATATCCGACCGCTTTTGATACGTGTTATATAACAAATATAAATAATTATTATTACATTTTATTTTCATAAAACAAAAAAAGCTTGAAAATAATAAAAAATGGTGTATAATATAAGTATGTATCCATGTTCATCAGCGGAAAGGAGCGATTTAGATATGAAATGTCCGTATTGTGGATTTGAGGAAAGTAAGGTTATCGATTCAAGACCTGTTGAGGAAAACAGCTCTATAAGAAGAAGGCGGGAATGTATAAAATGCAATAAAAGATTTACAACTTATGAAACGATTGAAATGATTGAGATGGTTGTTATAAAGCGTGATCTTTCCCGTCAGCCGTATACAAGAAGCAAGGTTATAGGCGGTCTTATGCGTGCGTGCGAAAAAAGACCTGTTTCGCTTGCTCAAATGGATGCTATTGCCGATGATATAGAAAGCGAGCTTTACCAGTCGGCAACCCGTGAAATAGACAGTTATACAATAGGCGAAAAAATAATGGAGCGTCTTAAAAATCTCGATGAGGTTGCGTACGTCAGATTTGCATCGGTTTACAAACGTTTTGATGATTTGGAAACGTTTATGGACGAGCTTCAGGAGCTTATAAAGAAATAAACGGGAGAGAGTTAAATGTTCAGCTATTCAAGAAATGTTCAGTATTACGAAACCGATAAAATGGCAATCGTTCATCATTCAAACTATATACGTCTTTTTGAGGAGGCGAGATGTGCGTATTTGTCGGATGTCGGAGTTGATTTTGCGTATATAGAAAGCTTGGGTTTTATGTGCCCCGTTGTCAGCGTTAACTGCAAATACAAAAAGCCGCTTGTTTTCGGTGACAGATTGACGGTAGATGTCGAGCTTAAAAGCTTTAACGGCGCAAAATACGAGTTTGAATACAAGGTATATAATCAAAATTCGGAGATATGTGCGGAGGGGGAAAGTCTTCATTGCTTTACCGATAACAGCATGAATCCTGTTATTCTCCGTCATGCAAATCCGATGCTTTATAATAAATTTATTGAAGCTTTCGGGCTGTAAGGAGAGAGAGTTTTGCATTTTGACGATACTATCGCCGCCATTTCAACGCCGCACGGCGCAGGCGGAATAGCGGTTATAAGAATAAGCGGAGCAGATGCCGTAAGTATTGCCGACAGCGTGTTTAGCGGCAGCTTGGAAAATGTCGGCTCGCACACCGTTACATACGGATATATAACGGACGGCGCAGAGAAAATAGACGAGGTGCTTGTCACCGTAATGCGTGCGCCAAAAACGTTCACACGTGAGGACGTTGTCGAGATAAGTACTCACGGCGGAATATTTGTAACCAACAGAGTTTTGTCTGCTGTGCTTGCCAAAGGCGCAAGAGCGGCACAGCCGGGTGAATTTACAAAACGTGCTTTTTTAAACGGCAGAATTGACTTGTCACGTGCCGAGGCGGTGATAGATATAATAAATTCCGAAAATGCGCTTTCGGAAAAAAATGCAATCGAGCAGCTCGGCGGCAGACTTTCAAAAAAAATCGAGGATATGCGCTCGAGGCTTGTAAATTTGTCGGCGCATATGCAGGTTGCGATAGATTATCCCGACGAAGATCTTGAGGATATAACGGTTGAGGATATTATCGATACGCTCGGCGGAGTTTTAAATGATGCGCAAAAGCTTGTTTTGTCGGCTGATGACGGCAGAATAATAAAAGGCGGAATAAAAACTGTTATTGCCGGTAAACCGAATGTGGGAAAGTCAACGATTTTAAATATGCTGTCGGGCTTTGACCGTGCAATCGTTACCGATATAGCCGGAACAACACGAGATATTATAGAAGAAAACATTTCGCTTTCGGGAATACCGATTAAGCTTGTTGATACTGCCGGAGTTCATGATACGGACGATTTTATAGAAAAAATCGGAGTTGAGAAATCGGAAAAATCAATCGACGGTGCAGACCTTGTTTTGCTTGTTACCGATGCGTCAAGTCCTATGGATGATGACGACAGAGATATTTTAAAAAAATGCGAGAATAAGAAGAAAATCATTATTGCAAACAAAACCGATAAGGGAATTTGCGAGGAAGCTGCAAATACGGCGGATATTTTTATTTGCGCAAAGGATGGCGAGGGCAAAGAGAGAATAGCCGAGAAAATTTCGGAGCTTTATGCGATAGGCGATATATCGCAAAGGAGCGGAGAAATAATCACTAACGAAAGGCAAAAGGCCGCTCTTGTAAAATGTGTTTCTGCGGTGTCGAATGCAATAGAAACGCTCAAAACGGGACTCCCTCAGGATATGGCTTCAATCGATATTGCAGACGCAACCGACGCACTCGGCGAAATAACCGGTGCATCTGTGTCCGAGGATGTTGTAAGCGCAGTATTTAAAAATTTCTGCGTCGGAAAATAAAAAAACGGAGCAACTGCGAAAAATACTTTGCGGTTGCTTTTTTACAATTACCTCTTGCAATTTAAACGGAAATTGTGTATAATCTAAGTTGAGTATAATAACTCTGCTCGTATTTTTTGATATAATTCTTTTATTTATTTTGCATATACTTTATCCGAATTTGGAATATTAATAAAAATATTGCATAAGGAGAAGTACACAAAATGGATAATAAAGATTTTAAGCCGTATGTTTCGTCGGATACGGTTATTCCCGAGCTTACGCCGACGGCAATAATTATAGGAGCATTGCTTGCGGCGCTTTTCGGTGCGGCAAACGCATACCTTGGGCTGAGAGTTGGCATGACCGTTTCGGCATCAATTCCGGCGGCTGTTGTTTCGATGGGGATTATGAGAAAAATACTTTGCAGAAATTCTATTCTTGAAAATAATATGGTGCAGACTATTGCGTCGGCAGGTGAGTCGCTTGCCGCAGGGGCGATATTTACAATGCCCGTCCTTTTTATGTGGGCGGACGAGAGCTTGACAGAGCCTCCCGGATTTTTGGAAATATGTCTTGTTTCGCTATGCGGTGGCTTGCTCGGAGTTTTTTTGATGGTTCCGCTGAGGCGTGCACTTATTGTAAAGGAGCATGGTATTCTTACTTATCCTGAGGGTACTGCCTGCGCAAAGGTGCTTGCGGCCGGGGAAAAAAGCGGAGCCAAATCGGGATGTGTGTTTTGGGGACTTCTCGTTTCGGCGGTTTATAAATTTATATCGGACGGCTTAAAGCTGTTCCCGAGTGAAATTGATTTTAATACACAAGCATATAAGGGCAGCGGATTCGGACTTGATGTCCTTCCGGCGCTTGCCGGAGTAGGATACATTTGCGGAACACGTGTTTCAAGCTATCTTTTTTCGGGCGGAGTTTTGGCATGGCTTGTTATAATGCCGATAATTACTCTGTTCGGCACGGACGCCGTAATTTATCCGTCAGCCGTTTCGGTTTCGGAGCAATATATTGCAGGCGGTGCATGGGCAATTTGGAAAAACTATATAAGATATATAGGTGCAGGTGCCGTTGCCGCCGGGGGGATAATGAGCCTTGTTAAGACGATGCCGCTTATAGTCAGAACATTCAGGGAGGCGGTAGTCGGAATTTCCGGCGAAAACTCGGAAAACAGATGTGAAAAGGATTTGCCGATAAAGACTGTTTTGATCGGTGCGGCGGCAATTGTTGCGGCGATATGGCTTTTGCCGGTTGTGGAAATAGGTGCGCTTGGAGCTGTGCTTATTGTTGTGTTCGGATTTTTCTTTGCCGTTGTTTCGTCCAAGATGGTCGGACTTATCGGCTCGTCAAACAATCCTGTGTCTGGAATGGCAATTGCAACGCTTATAATAGCTTCATTTATTTTAAAATCGGTAAGCAAAACACCCGTTGCGGCAATGACGTCGGCTGTTTTGATAGGCTCAGTTATATGTATTACCGCATCTATGGCAGGAGATACGTCACAGGACCTGAAAACGGGATATATTCTCGGTGCAACGCCAATCAAACAGCAGGTTGGCGAAATAATCGGCGTTGTTGTTTCTTCAGCCGCCATATGCGCGGTTTTGTATCTTTTAAACAGTGCGTGGGGGTACGGTTCTGCCGAGCTTCCGGCACCGCAGGCAACGCTTATGAAGCTTGTTGTGGAGGGCGTAGCGGACGGTAATTTGCCGTGGACGCTTGTTATGTGCGGAATATTTGCCGCAGTTTCGGCAGAAATACTGAGAATCCCTGTCTTACCGTTTTCGATAGGTCTTTATTTGCCAATTCATCTTTCGGCACCCATAATGCTCGGCGGACTTGTGAGAATGTATGTTGAGAAGAAAAGGTCGGTCGATGCGGGAACGCTTTACTGTTCGGGACTGATTGCAGGTGAGGGCATGGTCGGAATTTTGCTTGCGGCAGCGGCGGCTGTTCCTGTAAACGGTAAAACTCTGCTTGACGGGATAAATATGTCCGGTTATGTAAATACGGGTATTTGGGGTTCGGTTGTGCTTTTTGGCGTATTGCTTTTGAGTATAGTGTGGGCTTCAATTCATTTTTCGGATAAAAAGGAATAAACGTTTTTTAAAGAAAGGGATGTATACGTTATGAAGGATTTAAAATCGGTAATGCATTATTTTAAGGAAATATCGTCAATTCCGAGAGGGTCCGGCAATACGGACAGAATTTGCGATTACTGTGTGAATTTTGCAAAGGAGCATGATTTGAAGTATTATCGCGACGAGCATAATAACTGCATAATAGAAAAAAGCTCGGGCAGCGGAGAAAGTGTTATTTTGCAGGGGCATATCGATATGGTCTGTGAAAAGACGGAGGACTGTACAGTCGATATGGAAAATGAAGGATTGCACCTTAAAAATGACGGTAAATACATTTGGGCAGATAAAACAACACTCGGCGGCGATGACGGAATTGCGGTTGCAATGATTTTAGCAATTCTTGCAAGCGATGACCTTACTTTGCCGCCGATTTATGCTGTTCTTACATCTGATGAGGAAATAGGAATGCTCGGTGCGCAGGCAATTGACATGAGCGGTGTGCGTGCAAAGCGTCTTATAAATATAGATTCGGAGGAGGAGGGAGTATTTACGGTCGGCTGTGCCGGAGGATGCACCGCCGTATGCGGTATTCCGGTTGACAGGCATTTGGCAGAGGGTGATGTTTATACGATAAAAATAGGCGGACTTACGGGCGGTCACTCCGGTACGGAGATAAACAGAGGCAGATTAAATGCTATAAATCTTTTGTGCAGAGTGCTGAAGGACGCCGATGCGGAAATATCACGAATAGAGGGCGGAGGAAAGGACAACGCAATTGCCGTATCTGCCTTTGCCGAGGTAATTGGCGGAGATAATATTTTATCGCTCGGTGAGAGATTTGAGAAGATATTTTCAGCCGAAGCACCGTATGAGGACAAGAACGTTTATGTAAAAACGGAAAAGGTCGGACGAAATACGCTTTCCGTCCTTGATAAATCGTCGTCGGAGCGTGCCGTAAATATGCTGATTTCATTGCCGAACGGCGTTCAAACCATGAGCACGGAAATTGACGGACTTGTAAGAACATCGCTGAATATGGGAATTTTAAAAACGGAGAGTGATAATGTTTCGGTGTCTTTTTGCGTAAGAAGTATGCTCGGCTCGGAGAAGAAAATGCTCCTTGATAAAATAGATGCAGTTGCCGGAGCGTTTGGCGGCGATGTTAAAATAAGCGGAGATTATCCGGCGTGGGAATACTCCGGTGACAGCAGGCTTTGCCGCATTATGACTGATGTTTTTAGGAAGCAATACAAAAAAGAGCCGAAAATCGAGGCTATACATGCAGGTCTTGAGTGCGGATTGTTTTGCGGCAAGATAGAAAACCTTGAATGTGTGTCGATCGGACCCGATATTTCGGATATTCATACGCCGAAGGAGAAACTCGATATTAAGTCAACGGAGCGTGTTTGGAATTTTCTGTTGGACGTGCTTGAACAAATGCACGGCGAAATATAAAAAAATATCCGTAAAAATACACAAAATACAAATAAACTATTGTAATTTGTCATAATATTGTGTATAATAGAATTGTAGAATTGCAACTATAAAAAAGAAAGGGGGCTTTTTTGTATGAAAAAAGGATTTGCAGCGGTTTTTCTTGCCGTTTTATGCACGTTTTTGTTTTACGGAATACGCTACATGAAAAGCCCGCTTCTTACACAGAAGGCAGTTTACGGTACATATGAGGACTCTGTTTCGACAAATTGTTTTTTTGCGCGCGAGGAAAACGTTTATACCGCAGGTACAAGCGGAACGGTATACGATATTTATTCCGACGGTACAAGGATTAATAAAAATTCCCCCGTTGCCGCAATTTATTCCGGCAATGTCAGCGAAGAAAATATACAGGCGATAAGCACTATTGATAAAAAGATTGAAAATGCAAAATCACTTTCAACCGGCAACAGCATTTCGGTGTCGGGAGATGACGGCGCAAACCTTGAAAACAGGATTGACGGCTATAAGTACGAAATAATAAATGCCGCCGTGTCGGGTGATATGAGAAGCGTTGAAAGATACAAAGAAGCGATAAATAATTTACGAAGCGGAACTGTCGGCAGTACGTCAGCGGAGATTATAAGCCGTCTTGAAAGCGAAAAGGCTGATAAGGAATCAAAGCTCGGCGGCAACAAGGAGGAAATTATTGCAAACGAAGCAGGTATTTTCTCAACCGTTCTCGATGGAATGGAGCATATTTTAACGCCGGAGCGGGTAAAGGAGCTGACGGTTGACGAGTTTGACGCATTGAAGGCACCTAAGGAGAAAACGGCGAACAGCACCGTTGCGGCAGGGGACAGCGTTTGTAAAATAGTTAATAACCATCAGTGGTATATTGTGTGCTCCGTAGCACAGGAGCGTCTGGCAAACGTGAAGGTAAATTCGCAGATTTCAATGCGGTTTGACAATATTCCCGGTGTTGACGTTTCGGGCAGAATAGCTTATATTTCCGAGCCTAAGGACGGAAGATGTATTCTTGCGATAGAAACAAGCCAATATGTCGAGAGTGCGTATTCCATGCGTACAAGCTCAATGGAGCTGATATTTAAGAGCTATTCGGGATATAAAATTCCGATTTATGCGCTCAGAACGCAGGACGGCAAAAAGGGAGTGCTTGCAAGACGTCAAAATGTTGAGGCGTTTTATCCGTGCGATGTTATTTATACGAATGAGGAAGCGGAGTACATAATAGTAAAAACTTCGGAGGATGCGGAGAAAAAACTTGAAAATGCTGATGAAATTGTAATCGGCGAGAGATAACGTTTTTAAATTTTACGGAAAGCCGGAAAGAATTATGATTAAACAAAAGCTTGAAGAGGTTCGCGCTCTTATAAAGGAAAGTGCCGAGTCGGTCGGCAGAAAATACGAGGATGTGACACTTGTTGCGGTAACCAAAACTCACGGTGCGGACGTCATTAACGAGGCGATAAAATGCGGCGTGACGGACATAGGTGAAAACAAGGTTCAGGAAATTCTTGAAAAGTATGACGATGTTTTGCCGGTAAGGTGGCATTTGATAGGTCATCTTCAGACGAATAAGGTTAAATACATCATAGATAAGGTATGCATGATTCACAGCGTTGACTCTGTTCACCTTATGGATGAGATTGAACGCTCGGCAATAAAAAAAGGCATACCTGCCATGGACATATTAATTGAGGTAAATATATCGGGTGAGGAGTCGAAGTTCGGCGTTCGCCCCGATGAGGTGGATACGCTTTTGTCGCATGCGGCGGAGCTTGAAAGGGTAAAAGTAAAGGGACTTATGACAATTCTCCCTAAAAATTGCGAAAATGTTACAAGAACCTTACTTTTTAACAACATATGTAAACTTTTTATTGACATTAAATCAAAAACATATGATAATGTTAGTATGGAGAAGCTGTCTATGGGTATGAGCGGCGATTTTGAGGATGCGATCAAGCACGGCGCAAATATGGTAAGAGTGGGCAGCAAAATATTCGGAGAAAGAAAATATAATATTAAGGCGGAGGAGTAAAAATGGGTTTTGTAAGTTCAATTAAGGATTTTATCGGTAAAGAGCCTGATGATGAGTTCTACGATGATTATGACGGTGCTGAGGAGTATGAGGACGAAAGAGATTCCGTTAAGCGTTCATCTTTTTCAAAGTTCAGAAGATTTGACCGTGAAAGAGAAGAGGAAGAAGAAATTCCCGAGAATGATATTACTATAATTAAGGTACGCAAGCTCGATGACGCAAGCTCCATTGCAAGCGTTTTAAAGGACAGACGTCCCGTTATTTTCGATGTTATCGAAATGGATAAGACCGAAGATGCGGAAAAGGTTGTAGATTTCATGGTAGGTGCCGTTTTTGCTCTTGACGGAAGCGTTAAGAGGATTTCGGGCGGAATTTTCATTGCAACACCGAAGAACATGAAGATAAATACCGATGTTATAGGTAAAAAGGCGGCTTCAACCGTTTCGTTCGGACTCGACCTTTAATATATGGATGAAAAAAATATATTGCTTAGCGGCGTTTCGGACTTGTTCGGATTGTGCGAAAAACGGGGAAGTTCAGTTTTTTCGTGCTTTTATGACGCCGCGGAGCAGGCTGAAATAAATCGTGCGCGCGTCTTGTACGGCGAATGCGGATTTTGGGGCGGTCACGAGGAATGTGAACGCAAAATTCTCGGTGTTTTCCCCGAATGGGAGGAAACCGATTTTTCGTGCTATCCCATAAGAGCAATAAGAATTTCACATACTTATTCAAGGGAGCTTTCTCACAGAGATTATCTTGGGAGTATAATGGGACTCGGTGTGGAGCGAAACAGAATAGGTGATATTTTTGTGTTTGAAAAGTATGCCGTTTGCTTTGTTCACGAATCAATCAGCGAGTACTTGCTCGGCGGAATTTCAAAAATAGGTTCTGTCGGTGTAAAGGTTTGCGATATAACCGGCGAGGAAATAAAACCGCCCGTTAAGAAGACAAGGCAGATAAGCGCAGTGTGTGCGTCGGAGAGGCTTGACGCCGTTTTATCGGCGATGACGGGTGAGTCACGTTCAAAGGTGTCATCTCTTATATCGCACGAGCGTGTAAGCATTAATCATGAGATTGTATGCGACCTGTCAAAAAAGACGGCGGAGGGCGATTTAATATCGGTTAAGGGCTACGGCAGATTTTTGATTTGTTCGTTCGGCTCGAAAACGAGAAGCAATCGTATTCATATTGAAGCACAGAAGTTTATATAATAATATCGGCTGTCAACGGTTAATATACTGACTGTTAATTTAAACTGATGAAACGGAGGGTTTTTTATGCTTAAACCGACTGATATTCAAAGCAAGGAATTTGAAATCAAAATGCGCGGCTATGACCGTGACGAGGTTGACGATTTTCTTGATGCGATTATTAAGGATATGACGATTTTATATCGTGATAATGCGGAGCTTACAAGCAGAATTAAAAAGCTCAATGATGATATAAGCGTTTATGAGGCGAAAAAGTCGGAAATAGACAAATCGCTTGAGCTTACGAAGTATCAATGTGAAGAAATGAAGAAAAATGCGCATCTTGAGGCGAAGCAGATTATAGACAAGGCAAAAAACGATGCCGTTTCATCAATGCACAGTATTGAAAACGGTAAGGTTAGAATGAAAGCGCTTCTTACGGAAATGCTTGATAAATTAAACAATATGTAATATGCAATAAATCAGAGGGGATTGAAGAGAATGTACAAAAAAGTTTCAACGGATATGAATTTTGTTGAACGTGAAAGAGAAGTTCTGAAGTATTGGAAGGATAACGATATTTTCAGAGAAAGTATCAGCTCAAGAGGCAAAGGTGAAACATACACCTTTTATGACGGACCTCCGACCGCAAACGGCAAGCCGCATATCGGTCATGTTCTTACAAGAGTTATCAAGGATATGATTCCGAGATACCGTACAATGAAGGGTTATAAGGTTCTCAGAAAAGCCGGTTGGGATACTCACGGACTTCCCGTTGAGCTTGAAGTTGAGAAAAAGCTCGGTCTTGACGGTAAGGAGCAAATCGAAAAGTACGGTTTGGAGCCGTTTATCGACGAGTGTAAGCAAAGCGTATGGAAATATAAGGGTATGTGGGAGGAATTTTCGGATATTGTAGGCTTTTGGGCTGACATGGACGATCCTTACGTAACATACGACAATAACTTTATCGAGTCTGAATGGTGGGCGCTTAAGCAGATTTGGGAAAAGGGACTTCTTTACAAAGGTCATAAAATCGTTCCTTACTGCCCGCGCTGCGGTACTCCGCTTTCAAGCCATGAGGTTGCGCAGGGTTATAAAGACGTTAAGGAAAAATCGGCTATTGCAAAGTTTAAGATAAAGGGTACGGAGGACGAGTATTTCCTCGCGTGGACAACTACTCCGTGGACGCTTCCGTCAAACGTTGCGCTTTGTGTAAATCCTGATGAAACATATGTAAAAATCGCTTGTGACGGCGTTAAGTACGTGC
>CAKSPW010000030.1 GCA_934486495.1 uncultured Clostridia bacterium | reverse complement strand
AGGATGAAAGCATTCCGGAGGTTAAAGAGAACATATTAACAGAGGATACAGATAATAAGAAAGAATCTGATTTGTTTGATAGCAGAGATACAAGTGAAGATGATGAAAGATGTAAAAAGTGCGAGGATAAAGATAAGGATAAAGATAAGGATAAGGATACTGATAAGAATACTGACAAGGACAAGGACACTGATAAGAATACTGATAAAGATAAAGATACTGATACTAGTAAAGATAATAACAAGGATAATGATAAAGATACAAATACCGATAAAAAAGGTACCGGAGGATATACTATTTTTCAGGGCGGAGTTGACGGCTTCGGAGCACAGGAGAGAAGCTTTAAAAAACAGTACGGAGAGGACTTTACTGCTGTAAGAAGCCGTAAGTATAATTATGTTCTTCCGACAGCGGCAGGCGGCGGTCTTGCAATTTCGGCGGGCTGTGAGCATCCGCAGGAAGCAATGCGCGTTATCGACGTTTTATCCTCGGGAAAGGGCAAAGAACTTTACAACCTTATGCTTTACGGAATCGAGGGCGTTCAGTATGACAAGGTAAGCGATGATGTTATAAAATTAAAGGATGGCGCCGGAACCTCGTCTTCCGACAGCTACGGTCAGTATCATTGGGTTGTCGGAAATTCAAAGCTTTCCTATGAGCTTGAGAGTGAAAAGGGGCAAAAGCAATATACATATGAGGTTGCAAATGAAGGACCCGATACAATCGTTTCGGATTTTATGGGATTTATCCCGGATATAAGCAGCGTTATAACCGAAATTACAAGAATAAATTCGCTTTATGACGAATATTCAAAAACGCTTGCAAAGGGTGCAACAGCTAATGTTGACGCTTTGTATAATGAATATATGGAAAAACTGCAAACTGCCGGAATTGAAAAGGTACGCGAGTGTGTACAAAAACAGGCAAAGGAGTTTTTGGCGGCAAAGAATAAATAAGGAGGTATTTATGAAAAGAATACTGAGTGCTTTTTTAGCCGCAGGCATGATTTTTTCGTGCGGCATAAATGTTTTTGCGGACAAAAGCGCAGATGGCACTGTAATTTATGTTGCGGTTGACGGAAATGATAATAATGACGGAACAAAGGATAGTCCTCTTGCATCTATGAAAGGTGCAAGGGACTATATCCGAAAGCTTACGGCGGATCAGAAAACAAACGGCGTCACGGTATATTTCCGCGGCGGCGAATATCAATGGGAAGATGTTGTTGATTTCGGCGAGCAGGACAGCGGTACTAAGGATGCAAAAATTGTCTACCGTAATTTCCCCGGTGAAAAGCCATTGATGAGCGGTGGATATAAAGTTTCAGGCAATAAATTCCAGAAACTTACAGATAAGAACGTTCTGGACAGAATACCTGAAAAAGCAAGAAAAAATATTCGTGTCGTTGATCTAAAGAAACTCGGCATTGCCGATAAAATCAACGAATTCGGTAAGGTGCGAATGGCTTACTACCTTGATATCAACAAACCTATACGCGGCATGGAGATATTTGTGGAAGGTATTGCATATGAGCCGGCACGCTGGCCTAACAAGGATAAATTTGATTTGTCACAGTATGTCGGTATTGAAAGCGTGGTTCGTGATGCAAACGACTGGGATCTTGCTGATCCTAAATGGGCTCCGGGCGATGAATATCCTATAGTAAAGGTGAACGAAGATGTTATAGAACATATTTCGGAATGGAAAGATATTAATAATGTTCAGGTTGCCGGCCCGCTCGGATGGGAATTCGGCGAGGCGACAGTCGGACTTGTTGACATAAATAAAAGAAAGAGAGAATTGACCTTTGATTACGCTTGCGAGGGTGGATATATGTCAACGGGAAGATTTTATTTCCAGAATGTTCTTGATGAACTTGATGTACCGGGCGAATATTACATGGATAAAGATAATCAGAAGATGTATGTCTATTTCGACCCAAAAACGGATTTGAATACGGCAGATGTTCATATGTCTATATATGACAAACCGGCGATGGTTAATGCCGACGGATTGTCATATGTTGAATTCAAGGGATTGCGGTTTAAATATTCTCAGTGTATGGGATTTGTAATGAGAAATATAGATGATGTTGATTTTTATAATTGTGAATTTTCTGATTTTTCAGGAAAAGCAATGGATATAAGGGGGACAGAAATAAGAACGACGCAAATCGAAAATAAAAACAAAGCGTTGACGGTTAAAAATATTGATATTAAAAACTGTAAATTTGAAAATTTGGGGAATGGCGCAATCAGAATTGAATCAGGTAACTGGTACACTCTGGAAAGTTCTGGAATCAGCATTGAAAACTGTGATTTTACCAATCTTAGCCGTATAAAAAGCGTATATTCACCGGGAATATATTTTTCAGGCGGCGGTGCGACTATCCGAAATAACACGATGGACTACTCACCATGTGTGTTGGTGCAATTTACGGCATATGATTCGGTTTTTGAATACAATGAGCTTTCAAACGGCTTGAGAGAAACCTCTGATATGGGAATGTTGTACGGCGGTACGCAGCCATATATCGGCTCGCGTATTTCTTACAACTATATTCATGATACTGCGGAATATGTACGAAAAGATGATTTGCAGAAAAATTACAATTTTAACGGATTTAAATATCCTATGCGAGCAGGTTTGTATATAGATGTGTCTGCAGAAGCCGCAACAATGGATCATAATATCATTGAAAATATTCCGGTCGGAATAATGGCATTAGGATCACATACCACAGCAACAAACAACATTTTGATTGATTCGTGTCAAGCATTAAAGTCCGGAATTAATAACAGAGTTAGAACAACAGGGTTTGAAAAGGAGAGTTCTACCCAATTTTATTATACAGTCGGTCTTGAGCGCGATAACCCCAATGAGGCATGGCTTGTAAAGCATCCGGAATGTTTTGAATGGAAGGAAAGAGCTAACAAGTTGTTGGATAGTGATCCAACATTATTGTATTACCCATATAGCAATTTTTCGGATAACCTGATCACATATAATAAACTGCTTACGTATTGCTTTGATAAACAGGCACAACTTACCGATGCATTTGTGGGTATAGACGCTCTTTTAAAAGGCGGCTCAACGGTTGAAAATAATGAATTTACATATTTTGATCCCGGATTTGAGGACGCTAATAATGATAAATATACAATTAAATCCGATGCTGAAATTTTAAAAAAGCTTCCGGGACTTGCTGAAATTAACCAGGATGACATGGGATATATGCCGAAAAATGTTACCGATATTCTTGACGGTGCGGCAGTTTTCAAAACAGGAAGCAATGAATTTTTTGCAGGCGGCTCAATGAACGGGTTTTCCGAAAATGCATCAGATACACCGTTTGAAAAGGACGGAAAGCTTTATGTACCGCTTGAGACGGCAGTTAATTCTCTCGGCGGAACGGTTGACGCAGATAGGGCAACACTCGGAGATCAAACGGCAGATTTTACGGAAACGGTAAATAGCGGCGGTATTATATATGTTTCGGCAGAGAGCTTGTCAAAGCTCGGAAAAACTGTTGAAGTGGCGAACGGAATTGTAGTTATATCGGATAAACCGTCATTTTCGGCATACACAAGACTTGCAGAATTTTTGAATACATTGATGAGGTGATACAGTGAAAAAATCAAATAAAATATTAGGGATATTTTTAAGTGTTTCATTGGTTTGTGCAAATCCGGTTATATATGCCGAAGAACAGGATGATATCAGTTATACAACAATTGACATATCGGGCGTTGCAAATGCTCCCATATATGCAAAGGAAGGCGATGTATGGTTCGAAAATTATGTTTCAACAGCACCGGATAAGGGACGTGGTATTGATTATGACAGCATGAAAGCGCTGTTAGATAATGGTGTATATACGCATAATAACACACCGTATATATTTGATGTTGAAACAAACAAAAATACAGCAATTTCTACCGGTGGTTTGAGGATTGATTATACAGTTGACGGCATAAAGTACAATGTCATCACCCAATTTTACAATTACACAGGCGTTGATGTAGGCGTTGAAGAAGGCTGCTACACGGAACTGAAAGTTTTGGCTTCGGCATCAGGAAACAGAGCAAAATCTTTACTTAAGAATAATGGATTTGCAGATACTGACATAGAAAGCTGGGATAATACATCTAAGCTTGCGATAGTGTTGCAGTATACGGACGGGACATATGATTTAGCTGAGGCTATGACTGCTTATCCGGTTGACACAACGGCTAAAAGGACGCTTACGGAAAACAGAAATGTTTTTCCGTCTGATGTTACGAAAGCGGATGGAACTATGGTTAAAGCAGCGGCAATGCCGGATGGAACGGCACTGTCAACAGACAACTTTTGGCATGGATTTAAAATAAAAACCATTACAAATTATGACGGCTGGAGCTTTGGTAAAAAGGATACCTATAGTGCAAGCAACGGTGCTGTATGTGATATTTATATTAATGAGTACACTTTCCCGGTAGACTGCGGGAAAGTGCTGAAGAATATACATATTGTAGGTTCGTGCGCCGACTATACAGGCGTGGTAGTGAAAGAGGACGGAATTGTAGATTATTCTAAGGCAAAGGACGGGGTGAATATAGATTGGAGCGATGGTATGTACGGCTCGATGGTATATGCCATGACAGCTGTTACCGATAAATCCGTGATTAAAGAGGGTGCTAAAAAATCCGTTCGGAAGCTTATTGATGACAATCCCGGAATTAATATTGCGGAAGATGCGGAGATGCTTGCAAAGTTAAATAATATAATTGACGCTTACGGAGCGTATGGTGTTTCGCCGGAGGATATTTTGTCTGATTATAAGCCGCAGATAAGTGACTTGAAGATTGACGGAGTATACGGCGCCGGGAACACACTTACTCTTTCGTATAATTTTACCGATGAACTCGGCGGCAGCGACGCATCGGAATACAGATGGTATAAGACGGATAATGTATCGGCTGCGTTTCCTGATGAGTATACGTTAATCGACGGTGCAAACGAAAATACTTATACAATGCAGCCTGATGATGACGGTGTTATAATTCGTGGTGAGGTTGTGCCGAAAACTCCGCCAAGTGCAATTTCGGCCAGGCCTCTTGAAAACAGCCCCGTTGTGTCGCAGACGTTTTTTAAAGAGATTGTTCCGTCGGCTGTAAATGTAAAAATATCATGTGATACCGAAGCAAAGAAAATTGCCGCAGGAAGCAAGCTGACGGTTACTTATGATTATTTTGATCCGAATATGATTGAGGATAAAAATATTGATGTTGAGAGCGGAACGCAAGTTGTTATTCTAAAGTCGGCAGATAAGATAAACTGGGAGACGCTTGCCGATTTGTCGGGTTTGCAGAAATTTGAGTATGTGCTGACAGATGCGGATGTCAATGTTTATTTACGTGCAGGTATTACACCAAAAAATAATCATTCTCCGGAAGCTGAAACCGGCAAACAGGCATTTTCGGATATAATTGTAAGCCCGTTTGTACCTTGTGTCAGCGATGTTGTGATTTCCGGCACAGGCAGAAAGGGCACAACCTTAGAGTGCGGATATAAATTTGATGATGTCAACGGAAATTCCGATGTGGATTCTGAAATTGTATGGTACAGAAGCGGCAGGGAGATCGGCAGAGGTATTAATTATACCGTAACCGATAAGGATGCCGGAAACAAGGTTTACTGTATTGTTACTCCGAAGACCGATGTTGCGCCGACAACCGGGACGCCTGTAGAAAGCAATCGTGTGTCATGCAGCGGCAGCTCATCTTCCGGCGGCGGAGGTTCATCAGGCGGCGGTGGCGGTTCTGTCAAGATAAATGCCGGAAGCGTGACAAAAGATATTCAAAAGTATGAAGAAACGGTAACCGAGCCCGATTATCATTATTCTTATGCGTTTGCAGATATACAAAATCACTGGGCAAGAGAAGAAATTGAGAAAATGTACAAAAAGGGTATTGTTTCGGGCAAGGGTGACGGATTTTACCCGAATGACAGCCTTATTCGTGCGGAAATTGCAGTTTTAGTCAGCAATGCGGCAGGCATAAAGGAAAAATACGACGGCTGCTTTGCCGATGTTAATGAATCAGACTGGTTTTCGGCATATGTTCAGGGACTTTATCGGGAAAATATTATAGTCGGTTCTAACGGCAGTTTTATGCCGTATGAGGCGGTTACTCGTGAAATGGCTGCAAAGATTTTTGTTATGGCATTTAAGGACAAGCTTGTAGCTGCGGATGAAAATGAGGAAATAAGCGCCCCTGATAAATCCGATATAAGCGACTGGGCGATTGACGCTGTTAAAACAGCTTTGAAGAACGGAATTATAAAGGGGCGTGATGACGGAACAATTGCACCGAAAGATGTTTTGACAAGGGCAGAGGCAGTTGTTATGATAGACAGATTATTGGAGCCGGCAAAATAAAAAACGGAGGTAAAAATGAAAAAATTAATAGGTATATTAATGGTATTTGCATTTTTGTTCAATGGTGCTGCTTTTGCTGATAAGGAAGAAATTGCAGATGAAGAAGTTTGCAGGGAAACAATTATTTTGGGAAAGCTGCAGATTTACAGCGCAACACAGCAAAACAGCGCTCATGTAACGCGTGCGGAATTTGCGGATATTCTTGTAAGGCTTGACCGCGCACAGCTTCCGGATGAATTTACAAAGGGCAGCTTTTTCGACATTCAGCAGGGGGATGCAGATGCCGCTGCAATTGATTATGTGTACAATAAGGGATACATGACCGCAGAGAATAATAAGTTTTCGAAAAATGACAATCTGACGGCAGAGGACGCAATTAGGGCTATTGTTAAACTTCTCGGCTACGGACCGATGGCGCATGACGGTGATTATTTAAAAACTGCCTACTCTCTCGGCATAACCAAGAAAATGATAATCAAGAGCGGTGAAATCGATTATCGGTCGCTTTCAGCGCTGCTCTATGCGTCGGTTAATACGCCGATGTTTGTTGATTTGCTGACGTCAAACGGTGAAAGCGATAATACCATTTTAAAGACAAGATTTGGGCTTATCAAAGAGGAAGGTATTGTTGAAGGCAGTTTCGGAAAATATTTATACGGATTACCGAAAATCGTTGAGCAAAACGAGGTGCTGATTAACGGCGAAAGATATATCTGCGAGGATACGGAACTTAGCGATGCTTTGGGTTGCTCGGCTGTTATATGGTATGAAGAAAAGACTTCGGGAGAAAAAGAAATTTTCTGCTATGAGTTTAAAAAGGAATACCAAACCGTTAAGGTGTCGTATAAGGACTTGTCAAGAACGGGAAGCAAAATCGGTTATGAAGAAAACGGAAAAACAAAATATCCGAAAATAAGCGATAAGCTGCGTATACTTCATAATTCAAAGCCGGAGAGTAATTTTGACTTTTTGTTTTCCGATGATCTAAAGGGTGACGTCACATTTATATTTGAGGATGGACGGCTTTTAACAGCTATAGCATACGATTATAAAAGCTATGTCGTAAAAAGCATTAAGAACAATAAGCTGCGCTTTAAATATGACGTTACAGATGTGGTTGACCTCGACTCAAATTCCATAACGGATATTGTGTACATTGACGGATTTAGCGGCAGTGCAGGCGATATTAAAGTCGGAGATGTTATATCAATTGCTTATGATCCGTCTACTGAGTACAGGTTCTTGTTTGTATCTACAAGAAGTGCAGACGGAATTCTGACCGGCAGCTATATCGAGGACGGGACAATGTATTATAAGGTGGGCGGAACAAATTATCCTTTAGATAGCGATTTTTACGATAAAATAACGCGCGGCGTGCGAGATGTGGCGAAAATCGTATATAATCAGGATTATACGCTTTATTTCGATACCGCCGGAGATATTACCGATATTGAAGAACTGGGATATAACAAGTATATGTACGGCTATATTACAAGAGCGTATGAAAATGACGATACGGAATATAAGGTCGGAATTAAAATATACGGCTCTGTTCCCAAGGGTGAAACAAGCTATGAATTGCCCGAACGTATCACATTTAACGGAACTAAAAGAAAAACTGACAGCATAGGCAGGCAGATAGTGGATTATTATAAAAATTCATCGCTTGAAAATCCTCCCGTAATAAAATATAAGCTTGCAAGAAACGGTCAGATAGACGCTATCACTATTGATGTAAAGCAGACAAATGAAAAGCTCAGTGATAATTATCTTACCATGCCTTATACAACGGGTGAATATAAGTATTGGGAATATTATAACGGTTGGAAATCAACTCAAAACGATCCGGATATGACATATATAACATATATGCATCAGTGGGATGATTATGAAGCGCTGTGCTTCAGAATACCGGACAATCGAGAGGATGTTTCAAGATTTGACTGCGGATCGCCGAGAGATATGGGCATGAGGGGTGACGGAATACTGACCGGAACATTTACATTCTATGACGTTGATGAATTTAACCGTCCTGCGTGTATCGTATATAATGCAACAGGCTCACAGCAGATTAAGCTTGAGAACAGAGATGTAATCGGAGTTGAAGAGATTATAACAACCGTAAATGACGACGATGAAACCTGCCTTAAGGTTTGCGGCTATATGCACGGAAAATATGTTGAGAGAATGGTTACCGACGAAGACGCAATTAAAGTGCTTGGCGCTATGAAGAAAGGAGATTTCGCTGCTGTATTGCTTGACGGCGTAACAAACGATATTACAAAAGCGGAATTTTACATAACTTCCGATCCGAATAGGTTTGATAGGGATTATTATATAAATAATCATATATCAGCTGAGGAGGGGTCATTTCAAAAAGGTATGCTCGTTGCTCGTGTAAAAGATTCCACAAAGCAGATGATAAGTCTAAACGGTGATTCAAAGACGATGACTACCATTATTGCTCCCGACGGAAACTATCGAGAGGGTGATTTATTCAGAAGAAACGGCGGATATACGATATACGACTGTGAAGAAAAGGAATTTATTTACGGTGCATTTTTTGACGAACTGCAAAAGGATGATTTGATTTGTGCGTCAACCGCAAAAAATCTTATGTACAGCTTTGTTGTGCTTAGAAACTGCAAATTTGAAAACTGGCTGGATATTATTCCGCCCAATATGAAAAAATAAATTCAAAAAATTATGTCGGGTGGTAAAATGGAGATTTTATGAAAAAGAAAACAATAAATTTATTTGTTATTATTTCTGTTATTTTTTCCGTTATACAGCCTCTTGTGCTTGCGGATATTATATATGGACAGAATAATTATTACAGCCTTAGGGGAAAATGTGCCGAACAAAACGGAGAGGTTATGCTCCTTGTTGTAAAAAAAGATGCAAAGGAACCGTATTCAAACGACGATGTGGGATATATAAACACGGCGGCAGTTGATAAAAACGGTGATTATTCGATTGATTTTAAATTTGATAAGAATCCGGATGATTACAAAATTCTCACAAAAGCAGGTAGCTCGGATGTGACGGAAGGAATTTTTGAGCTTAGCGGCATAACCGAGCTGACCGTAAAGTCGTATGCCGAGCGCAGCGGAAATATTGCAGAGCTTAATGTTAAAACAGTAAACTGCTTTTCAAATTTTTATACTTATTTACGTGCAGCGGCAGTATACGGCGAAGACGGCAGACTGCTTGAGGTAAAGGAGCTTGGAAATGCGGTAATACAAGGGAAAAGCACAAAGCTTGAAAGCTACAGTATTCAGGTTCCGCCAAAGGCGTACAAAGTAAAGCTGTTTACCTTTGCCGGACTTGACAGCATAAAGCCGTTTTCAAAGGCAAGTGAAAACATTATTGAATCCGAAGCGGCAGAGGAGATATATGTTTCTCCAAACGGATCGGACAGCAATCCCGGTACCTTTGAAGCCCCGCTTGCAAGCTTAGAGGGAGCAAAAAATACAGTACGCAAATTGGATAAATCAAACGGAAATATAAACGTGTATTTTCGAGGCGGACGCTATAATACGGAAAAGCCCGTTATATTCTCAGAAGCGGACAGCGGCACGGAAAGCTGTCGTATTACATATTCGGCATACAAAAATGAAAAGCCGGAATTTGTCGGCGGTATATATCTTGACGGTAAAAATGCGGAGGCGGCAAATGACAGTCGTATAAATAGCAAAAATGTTTACTGCATTGATCTTTCGTGCGAGAATATAGGAGAAATTCCGGAGCTGAAGCCGAACGGTCAGGGCGCCTCATATGATGCAAACGGATTTGAGCTGTTTATTGATGATAAAGCATATTTCCCGGCAAGATGGCCGAACAAGGACGCAGAGGAATATAATACTTATGAAAAAATCTATGCGGTATCGGAAAGCAGTGACAGTCAAAATAGTGAAGCGTCAAATCCTAAAATTACGGTTTCCGACAGTACGGC
The DNA here is from genome assembly GCA_934486495.1 of uncultured Clostridia bacterium. GTDB lineage: Bacteria > Bacillota > Clostridia > UBA1381 > UBA1381 > RGIG9115. The sequence goes on along the minus strand of CAKSPW010000030.1, from coordinate 14,853 downwards.
TGCGAAAATTGCGTCATGGTCGAATACCGATGAAGCGTTTGTCGGCGGGTATCCTGGACTCCCTTACTTTGATTTCGGTTTTAAATTTACAGCAAACAAATCATCGTTAAGTCTTGACAGAAAGTGTAACGGCGGCGTAAAGAAGGACGGCTTGATTTATTTTTACAATATTCCGGAGGAGCTGGATTCGGGCGGAGAATACTATATTGACCGCGTGAGCAGAAAACTGTATTTTTACAGCGAGGAGGCTCCTTATGACAAGGATATTTTGCTTACAACAATGAATGTCGGTCGTTGGGACAGGGGAGTAATAACTGTCAGCGGAGCAGATAATATCAGCTTTGGCGGGCTTTGCGTCAACGGATGTATCGGTTTTGCAATGGCGCTGCAAAAAGGCAGAAATATTAATGTATACGGGTGTACATTTAAAAACGTATCGGAATCGGGTGCATATATCGGAGAATTTCATCCGTCAGTTTCTCACGCCTATGGCAGATTGGATGACGACAGTGATTACATAGCAAAAGGCAACTTGGTAAAAAATATTAAATTTATATCGTGCAATATTTTAAATACCGGCTTTAATGGTCTGACTGCTACAGGAGGCAACAGAAAAACTTTAGAGGGTGCGGATATTGAAATTTATAATTGTGAGTTTAATAATTTCGGAAGACTTATAGGTGCGTATTCGCCCGGCGTCAATATAGCGGGAGTCGGAATAAATATACGAAATTGTAAAATTCAGCGCGGTGATTCTGTCGGAATAACGGCTGTCGGAAATGATTGCATTATTGAAAATAATGATATATTTGATGTAGCAAGAGAGTGTACCGACTGCGGCGCGATATATTTGCATAAAGGATTAAAAACAGGCATTGTTATAAAAAATAATTATATCCATGATATCACCGATGAGCATGGTACGGGGCATATGCTCAGCTACAATCCCGACGTTAAAGTTCACGGGAAAATAGGTGTATATAATGACGGTGCGGGGAGTATGCTGACTGTTGAAAACAATGTTATAAAAGATGTTCCTATAGGTTTTTTCAGCGTCGGATTTGGAAACAAGGTTAATAATAATATTTTTATTGATGTGAAATATCCGATCAGGACTCGCGAAAATGATATTCTTATAAGCAAAATCAGTCATCATGACGGAACATATGATATGCCGGAATTTAATGAAAATCTCGGCGATGTCGCTTTTGCGGAGCTTGGGTATCTCGAACAAAACGGGATTAAGAATCCCGCATGGGCGAGCAAATATCCGGAAGTGTTTACATGGAAGGAATATTTAAATGAAAGGGGGACAGATGTAATATATCCGAAAAATAACATATCCGATAATCTTATTACTTATGTTAAGTATGCGGATTATGCAGAAACAATATCGGATATTTTTGAGGATAAGGTTGTGACGGAAAAGTCCGTTATGGATAAAGCCGGAAGTGAATATGACAATATTTTATTTGAAAAGTCCGTTGAATTTAAGGATTTTGAAAATGACGATTTTCGTATTGATGAAAATTCTGAAATATTAAAAAAACTTCCCGGCTTGAAAAATATTATAAAAAATTAATGGAAAGATGGAGGGAAAATTATGAAGAAAATTATTAGCACGCTGATTTGCGCCGCATTGGTAATGTCAAACATAACCACGCTGTCGTTTGCAGAGGAGCAGGACAACAGCAACTACACAACTATTGATATTTCAAGTGTTGCCAATGCGCCGACCTATGCAAAGGATGGCGATGTATGGAAAGATACTTACGTTGCGTCAACTACAAACCGGGGAATCGGAATTGAGTTGGGTACAATGCAAAGTAAGTTGACGAACGGTGTATTAACACATAACGGTACTCCATATAAAATGACTGTTGAAACAGGAAAAAATACGGCTATTAATACCGGCGGACGGTCAGCAATATTTAAATCCACTAAATGTAATGAGGGTGCTTTTAACGGTGTGAGTAATGAGTATAACTATACGGGTATCGATATTAATGTAGAGGACGGTTATTACAGCAGTTTAAAGATACTTGCATCAGCGACCGGTGGTGATTATGCAAAATGTGTGCTGAAGAACCTTAACGCCGACGAAACTGAGTGTAATACATGGGATAACTCATCAAAGCTTGCAATTGTGCTGCATTATACAGACGGATCATATAAAGAAATTGAAACGCTGACGACATTTCCGCTTGATACATCGGGAGGTGGTCTGAATAGTAAAAAGACAGAATTTCCGATGGCAACCATTAAGGGCGTTGATGCACCGAAGATGCCAAACGGAGATACAATAACTTCGGGGAATTATTGGAACGGATTTGTTACCAGTATAGCAAGTAATCACTACAATTGGAGTGCTGAAGCAAATGAAACTTATTCTCTGAATAATATTCCCGGAGGGGCATGTTACTATATAAATGAGTATACATTCCCTGTTGACAATACTAAAGTTTTAGAAAGTGTACATATTGTGGGTGCGAATGCGGATTATGATGGTGTTCGGTTTAAGGCAGACGGCGCTGTTGATTATGCCACTTGGAGTACGGATGCTAACCGTTACTATGCAAATGCGGATGGCCGTTCAAATGGAAAATGGGAAGGTATGTATGCTTCAATGGTATATGGAATGACAGCCGTAACGAAGGACAGCGATTTAAAAACAGCTCTTTCAACAAAGCTGGAAAATCTTGGTGCCGAGGTAACAGAGTCCGATATTAACGATATAAAAGCAATACTTGAACAGGCAAAGACATTGGGTGTAGACTTGGGTGAAATCGGAACAAGGGCGCAGGCTGTAGTAGACGCCTATGCCGATGTGATTGACAGTAAGACTACATTATATGAAAAGATTGATATAGCCCCGTATGCAAATCAGGCAGCATATGCTAAAGTGGGTGATACTGTATATGAAAAACATCCGACAATAGGCAAGGCATATATGCAAAATACGCTTGCGGGAAATGAGAATGGTAGTTATCCGTATGCGTATGTTGATACAGGCATATCTGTTGATCATTTTAAATATTTCAGCAATAATAACGGAATGGATTCCTACTGGAACAACTGGACTAAGTCTCATAGTGATGATGGAAACACAAATATATATCCGACCTGGGGAACATGGGAACCGGGAAAGACAACGAATACAATGACGTTCTTTGATGTACCTTATCTGATGAATGTTAAAACAAATGCATACACAAATATTGACACCGGTGCGGAAGATGCAAAGATGAAAGGTGTTGATGTTAATATTAATGAAGGATACTACAATGAACTGAAAATACTTTCAACTGCTTCAAATCCGGTGCTGCAGAATGATAAAAGATACAGTCGGTGGAACAACATGTCTAAGCTTGCGTTGAAACTGGATTATGCTGACGGATCGTATGATGTTGTTGACTATATGGTTAACGAGAAAGCTGCAGAGCATTCTCTAGCTTCGAATTTACGAATAATAGAAAAAATAAAAACAGATAATTTTAACGATAGAACCGCAGACGAAACAGCTGTCCGTATAGACCCGAAAACACTTAGAATTACTTCTTATGATAAAAACGGTACAGCTACTGTTAAGCAAGAAGCTGCAGAACTTACTCAGAAAGATTGGTGGAACGGATTTGCTGCATGGACAATTTCGCTGCAAAAACTAAAAGAAGACTGGGAAAGTGAAACATGTTTCATGGATGGTTTCAAGAATTATAATACCAACAAAGCTATTATGTCAACCATGAACGGTCTATCAGAACAACAAAAAAATAATTGGATAGATGGAACAACACCGAGATATTCATTCTGGACCGCCGCTGGATCAATGGCCGGAATTAATGTATTTACAGTACCGGTTGACAGCTCAAAGGTTCTTGTTAATGTTCACTTTGTAGGTTCGCTTGCGGACAATGACGGTGTAAAGGTTGACAAAAACGGTAATGTAATATATTCAAGCAGTAATGAAATCGCAAATGGCAGCGGTGCATACAACAACTCAATTTGGGCAATGACAGCTGTTACAAACAAAAAGAATGTCAAGTCGGGATTTAAAGAAGCTCTCGCTGCAGCAGAAAGTGCAGAAGAAGTTACTTTCGAAATGGTAGCAAGCTTAAAGGGTGCATATGCGCAAATGGTTGAAAATAATTATGAAATTGACGAGAATTTACTTAGCTCGTATAATCAAATTGTAAGCGGTTTTGGTAGCTCATTGAAGAATGATATGCTTAAAGCGGCTGATGAAAATGCATTTATTGATTTATTTGACAGGTATGTTCAGTTGGGTTATACGACTGATGCGGAAATAATGACGAAAAAAAGTGATTTCTTCTCAAATATGCCTGCATATCTTTATAATGTTACGGTAAGCGCAAATGCTGTATCGGCGAAATTTAAAGCATTTGATGAAATGATAAGCGGTGTTCTTGTTGCGGCAGTTTATGACAAAAACGGAAATATGATTGAGTGTAAAGTGGAAAGCGGTGCCGAAACCGGAAACACAGCTTGCACATTTTGCTTTGACACCGATACAACGGGTAAAACAATTAAATTGTTTGCACTCAGCGACTTTGCAAAAATTGAGCCGCTCGCACTCAGATTTGTCAGATAAATAAATCTTAATACATGATATATTAAAAGGGGTGTTTGCAGTGTGCGCACCTCTTTTATATAAACACAAATATTCGGAAAGGATTTGATTTGGTACATGAACAAAGAAGTATTTGATTTGTGGACTCATGTGACAGGTGAATGTATGCGTATGCCTACAATTACCGCCTACACTCCGGCGGAAAAGAAATCGGACGGTGCCGTTGTGATACTGCCCGGCGGAGGATACGGAGGCCATTCTCCGAGTGAGGGTGAGGCGTATGCAAAATTTCTAAATGATTACGGAATTACAGCATTTGTATGCAGCTATCGTGTAGCTCCGCACAAATTCCCGGCAGAGCTTTTGGATGCAAGGCGTGCTATGCGGTTTGTTAGATATAATTCGGAAAAATGCGGTTTGAACAAAAATAAAATATATATTATGGGTTCATCGGCAGGGGGACATCTTGCAGCGCTTTTGAGCACATATTTTAATGATATGGAAATTGATGAGCCGGATGAAATTGACGAGGAAAATTTCAAACCCGACGGGCAGATTTTATGCTATCCGGTTATTGCGCTTTTGGGCAGCGGGATAACACATTTCGGTTCGGGGAAGGCACTTCTCGGCGATAAGCTTGCGGAAATGGGAGAAGCACTCAGTCCGAATTTAATAGCGGGCAGTTTAACTCCGCAGGCGTTTATTTGGCATACCTTTGAGGACTCGTGCGTGAATGTTATAAACTCATTGGAATATGTAAAAAGAATGAAAAAAATCAATGTTCCCGTTGAGATGCATATTTTCCCGAAAGGAGAACACGGCTTGGGGCTGGCTGAGGATATTCCTCATGTGGCGCAGTGGAAACGGCTGCTGTTAAACTGGCTTGAATATAATAATTTTTTTAATTGAAAATGTGGAGGATGAGTTATGAAAAAAGCATATGCAAAAGCAAATGAAAATGCAATAGTAAAAGGCGAAAAATATCGTTTTACGGTTTTAACCGATCGTCTGATACGCCTTGAATATGCAGAGGACGGTATTTTCGAGGACCGTCCGACGCAATGTGTTGTAAACAGAGAATTTCCTGTGCCGGAATACACGCTTATAAATGAAAACGGTGATGTTATAATTGAAACCGAATGCATAAGGCTTACATATCACGGAGGGAAGTTTACAAAAAATTCTCTCAATATCACTTTTCGCGGCGAATTATCTAAATATATATGGAATGTTTATTATTATGGTCAGCCGAACAAAACTCATTTCCCGGGTACGGTGAGAACTTTGGATTTGACGGACGGAGCGGTTGAGCTTCCTCCGGGAATTGTATGCGATTGCGGAATGACGTTTATTGACGACAGCAAAAGTCTTGCTCAAACGAATGATTTTGTTGAGGTTCGTAAAAAAGATATTGTTGATATGTATGTTTTTGCATATGCCGATAACATCAAAGAAAATCTTGACGCATACTATAAGCTTACCGGAAATGTGCCGCTGCTTCCGAGATTTGCACTTGGAAATTGGTGGAGTAAATATTATAAATATACCGAGCAGGAATATATTGATTTGATGAAACGCTTTGAAAGCGAGGAAATACCTATTTCCGTTGCAGTAATAGATATGGATTGGCATAAGGTGGACATTGATAATAAATACGGCTCGGGCTGGACGGGATACAGCTGGAATACAGAGCTTTTCCCAAAACCCGAAAGATTTTTAAACACACTTCATAAAATGCATATAAAAACCTCACTTAATCTGCATCCGGCAGAGGGAATATCTGCTCATGAGGATTGCTATAAAAAAGCGGCGGAGGATATGGGTGTTGACAGCTCAGAAGAAAAAAATATACCGTTTGACATTGCCGACAAAAAATTTGTTGATGTATATTTTGAAGATGTATTAAGACCACTCGAAGATATGGGCGTCGATTTTTGGTGGATGGACTGGCAGCAGGGCAATACAAGTAAAACAGAGGGGCTCGATCCTTTATGGATGCTTAATCATTTTCATTATGAGAATGCGCGCAGAAACGGGAAAAGAGGAATTTTGTTTTCAAGGTTTTCGGGATATGGCTCACAGCGCTATCCTATAGGCTTTTCGGGAGATTCGGTCGTGTCGTGGGAGAGCCTTGATTTTCAGCCGTATTTTACGATTTGTGCGGCAAATGTCGGATATACATGGTGGAGTCATGATATAGGCGGTCATATGTGGGGTGTGCGTGATGATGAGCTTATGAACAGATGGACACAGTTTGGTGTTTTTTCTCCGATTATGCGGCTTCACTCATCAAACAATGAATTTAATGATCGTGAGCCGTGGAATTTTAATTATGAAACACATCAAAGTATGAAAAAATTTATGCGCCTTCGCTGCCAAATGATGCCGTATTTGTATACAATGAATTATCTGACCTACAGCAGTGGCAGACCGATTTGTGAGCCGATGTATTATGAGCATAAGGAGAAAGCGGCTGAAAAAGTTAAAAATCAGTATTATTTCGGAACAGAGCTTATAGTAAGTCCAATAACGCATAAAAAGGATGATGTAACGTGCATGGGATGCTCTGAGGTTTATCTCCCGAAGGGCGAATGGTTTGACTTTTTCAACAAATACAGATATTTTGGAAATCGGTTTATAAAGGCATACAGAAAAGATGATGAAATGCCTGTTTTTGCAAAAGCCGGTGCAATTATTCCTATGAGCTATGCTGATGTTTTACCGGATGAAAATCCGAACACGATGATTATTAATGTTTTCCCGGGAAATAATAATTCGTTTACTGTTTATGAAGATGATAATCTGACGGAGAATTATTTGAACGGAAAATATGCTGAAACAAAAATTGTATTTGACTGGGAAAATAAAACGCTTAATATCAGTATAACAAGGGATGATGCAGATATAATTCCCGAAGACAGAAACTATAAAATTATTTTAAACTGTGTTGATGATTGCAAAGCTTTTGCAAATGTAAATATAGATAAATATTATGAAAACGGAGCAATTGTTATACAAGCAAATTCTAGAGATAATATAAAGATAGAGTATGATAAAAATCTTAAGATAACAGAAAATAATTATAAGGACAGGGTATATAAAATATTGTATAACGCTCAGATGGAGTATGAAACGAAAAGCGAAATTATGCGGCTTGTACGTTCTAAATCTGCTGCCGAAATTTTATCCGATATCTCTGTTATGGACATTGATGATAATATCAGAGCCGCAATTACGGAAATAATATTATAGTTATTAATGCAGCAATAAACAATCATGTTTCTGAAACTATTAAATCACTTTCATTATAGAAAATATATCGAAAAATTCAATATATTTGCCATGAGATATGGTAAGATACATCATAAGCGACGGATCTGCATAACGTCGCTTTTTCTTGTGCTATTTTTGTACATCCGGCAGTGTATAATATGATTATAAATGTTGAACGAGGTGCAATGGATATGCCGGATATAAAGGAATTTTTCAGACAATTGTATAAAGAATATAATAATTTTGTCACTGATTTTAGGTATCTTAATGCAATTAACAATTCCGATGAAATAATTACTGTCGGCGAGAGTAAGAGTATGAAAATGCTTAAAATGCGTGCCGGATATATGATAGACAACATTAGCAGGATCATTGCAGTTTGTGACTAGAGGTCAAATCTAAAAAGCGGAACCACTGACAGGAAAAATAGCAGAAAAATGTTCTGCGGAAAGTGTAAAAGACGACAAGCAAATGGCAATTTTGTCAAAACTCAATTCTGAGGCAAAAAGACGATTTGGTGAGAATGAGAACAAGGTGCTTTATTTTGCAGACCTCGGCGAAAAAGAAATAACGGCCGTTGCCGGATATAAATATGATTGCTTTTCTGAGGTTCACTTATATCCCATACACTGTTCGTTATAAATATTGTATCATGCTTTGTCAAATCTAATTGCTTTTATTGAAGTTTTACAAAACTGCACAAAAATTTAAGCATATGACTAATGAATATATTGCAAAACAAAGAAATGAAAAAAATATTTAAAATTGTATTGACAAAAGTAGTTAGTTGTGTTAAACTAACTATTGAAAGTTAGCAAATACTAACTGTCACCTTGAAAGTTTGGGTTAGCCACGACTAATAAAATGCACATCGAATACGATGATATTGTTTTTTGCTGATGCGAAGAAGAAAACACGATAAAAAAATTCGGTGGAAATTTTGGGACGGGGAAGCATCTTGAAAATCCGGGCTTTGCTGCGAGCGGAACTGTCAAGGTAATAAGTACATTAGGGGGAGTGTAATCGGTCTGATTTTTGCATTGGTTGTGCTTATATTTATCATTTATATGCTGTTTAAGCCGTATAAAGAGTCGAACACATTTACAACCAAGGTTTGTGTTAAAGCGCAAAATGCGGCAAGAGTGACATGTCGTTTCATCATTGCCGAAGTTGTGCCGCAGAAAATTTTGTGACGGTGGGAAGTGAGGAGAATGCATATGGTTGAATTTGCCGGTGAATCGTTTTTATACGGATTGTCCGCAATTGTTTTCTGTGTGGCTGTTGTCGGACTTTCATCCGCTGTAAAAAACAAATGTAAGATGATTTGTAAGAAAAAAAGTGAAGAAAAGAATAATTCAAAAAAAGGAAGTATGTAAAATGAAATTAACCGATATTATAAAAAATGAAAAATTATTATGCTTTGCTGGCGGTGTGTTTGCGGCTACATATGGTATAAAAGCATTAAAGAGCGAAAAAACAAGAAAATCGGCTGTCAAAGGGCTTGCAAAATGCATGAAACTGCAAAAGGATGCTCAGGTCGCTTTTCAAAATATGAAAGAGGAAGCAGAAGATATTTGTTATGATGCAAAGCAACAGGTGAACAACGAATAAAAGAAGGGATAAATCGTGAAATTCAAAATAATATACGATTCTCCGGGGAGGCTTCGTGTAAGGTGCGGACAGAATGTATTTTCAGAATTGCAGGCAAGCGGTTTTGAAAATGAATTAAGCAGTATATGCGGCGTACATTACGTTAAAGCTTCTTCGGTAAACGGTGGTATTTTAGTTGTTTACAGCGGGGATATACGAGGGGCATTGCTTGACAGAATAGAGAAGACGGAAGTGGCGGATATTCCCAAACTTCCGCTTACCCCTTTACAGATTACAGATAAAGAGTTTAAAAAGAATTTCGGCAAAATAATAATGAAAAATATAATTATGAAGATGCTTGTGCCATCTTGCTTGAGATTACCGTTTACCGTTATACGGGCAATTCCGTTTGTTAAAAAAGGCGTTGCCGGTATTTTAGACGGAAAAATAAACGTATCTGTTTTGGATGCGGTATCAATATCCGCTTCCGTTATAAGCGGCTCATACGGTACTGCATCCTCAGTTATGACTCTTTTAAATATTTCGGCTTTGCTTGAAGACTATACAAGAAAAAAAGCTAAAAATGCCCTTGGCAGCGGTTTGTCGGTCAGCGTCGAGAGCGTATGGATTGTAAAAAACGGCAATACCGAGATAATGCCTCTAAAAGATGTGAGTATAGGAGATGTTATAAGAGTACAATGCGGGAGCATGATTCCCGTCGACGGAACCGTTGTATCGGGAGAAGCAGGTGTTAATGAGTCATCAATGACAGGTGAATCGTTGCCTTGTCACAAAAAAAACGGCTTAAGCGTATATGCCGGAACGGTCATAGAAGAAGGCGAGTTGGATATAGAGGTTACAAGCCTTCCGGACGGCAGCAGAATCAGCAAAATTGTCGAGTTGATTGAAAGTTCCGAAAATTTAAAATCGGGCGTTCAGACAAAGGCCGAAACTTTTGCGGACAGTTTGGTACCGCTTAGCTTGATTACGTGTGCAGCAACCTACCTGTTTACCGGAAATATTACAAAAGCCTTGTCAGTGTTGATGGTTGATTACTCATGTGCCATTAAGCTTTCGACACCGATATGTGTAATTTCGGCAATGCGTGAAGCCGTTGGACATGGTATTATGGTAAAGGGCGGAAGATTCCTTGAAAATTTTGCGCATGCTGATACTATTATTTTTGACAAAACGGGTACACTTACCGTTTCTTGCCCCAATCTATCAAAAGTGGTGGCGTTTGACGGATATTCGGAGGACCAAATTTTAAAAATCGCAGCCTGTCTTGAAGAACACTTTCCTCACAGCGTTGCAAGAGCAATTGTATATGCGGCAGAAAAGAAGAATCTTCGGCACGAAGAAGAACACGCAGAAGTGGAATATGTCGTTGCACACGGCATATCTTCAAAATTAAACGGACAGAAGGTTTTGATAGGAAGCGCACATTTTATATTTGATGACGAAAAAATTGAAACTACCGCTATGCAAAAAAGAGAAATTTCCAAACTCGGCGAGAGCTATTCTATGATATATCTCGCTGTCGGCGGAAAGCTGTGCGGTATCTTGTGCATAGAAGATCCGATAAGGCAGAATGCCGTACAAGTGATACAATCACTTAAAAACAAAGGTTTTTCGGAAATTATGATGATAACCGGCGATGGTGAAATCACAGCAAGGAACGTCTGTAATGAACTCGGGATTGAAAAATTCTATGCACGTGTTTTACCGGAAGATAAACTTAACATTGTTAATTCTGTTCGGAATAAATCACATAAGGTTGTTATGGTTGGCGATGGAATTAACGATTCTCCGGCACTGGCGGCGGCCGATGTGTCTGTTGCCATGAAAGACGCTTCAGATATTGCAAAAGAAGTTGCGGACATAACTTTACTTGGATCGGACTTGAATGGTTTGGTTGTTTTGCGAGAACTTAGCGAATGCTTGTTTAAACGCATATACAGCAATTATAGGTTTATTTCCGTATTTAACAGTGCGCTGATAGTTATGGGTATCACCGGGGTTATTTCGCCGGTAGCTTCTGCGCTTTTGCATAATATATCTACTATGGGTATATGTGCCGGCAGTATGAGGCCTTTCTTCAAAGAGGAAGAGTTAAATGCTGTCAGCGACTAAAAAAGTATTTGTTTACGCTATATGAACTTGGATATTACGGCAAAAAAATCCGTTCGGTAGATATAGCAAGAATGTTGGGTGTAAAAAAGCAAGCGTTTCCAATATGATTCCTTCTTTAATTGAAAAAATATGGCCGATAAAGATGAAAACGGAATTATCTCGTTAACTCCGGACGGGGCAAGGCATGCAAGCAGTCTATACTTAAAATATCTGACTTTTTAAGAGTTTTTCTCAGTTAATTTAGGATAATCAAAAAAAATGCAAGAAAGAATGCTATTAGTTGCTTGTGTTTTTTTAGCAATGAAAGCACGGAAAGTATTACAGACTATATTTTAAAGGAAAAAGAGGATGCCGCTATTTAGGCGGCATCCGAAAAAAGAGGTGATAAAGATGAGTGTGGTAATAGTGGGCGGACATGACAGAATGCATTGCCGATATAAGGAAATATGCAAAAAATACGGGTGCAAATGCAAGGTATTTACCCAGTGTCCCGCAGGTTTTAAAAATCAAATCGGAAATCCTGATATAGTGATTGTGTTTACAAGCACAGTTGCACATAAAATGGTTAATGTAGCGGCGGAACAGGCTCAAAAGACGGGAGCTGTTATAAAACATTGTCATTCTTCGAGTGCTTGTGCTTTGAATGATGCGTTATGCGAGTATTTCGGAAAAGCATAAATTATTTTTTTTTACATCTCGGTTAGTGCAAACTAACTTAAAACCGGAGGGAAATTATGATAGAGAATATAATTGCATATCATTGCGGACCGGCTTTGGCAGGTATAAAACCATCAAATATTGTTGCCTGCTGTAAAGATAAGGTGCCTGACGTATATGAATCAATCAAACAGCTTAATATGCAGCTTAATCATAAAGATATTTATATTGAAATTCTGTGTGAATGCAAAAAAAGAGTTTTAATTATGGTTTACAGAAGAAAAAAATTAAGCGAGCATTTAAGCAGAAATGAAATAAGTGATTTTTTGAACTCTTTCGGATATGATTCTGATGCTCAATTATGTGATAAAATTTTAATGCTAAAAGAAAGAATCGCAAATAATGAAAGTTTCCCTCACGAAATTGGCGCATTTCTTGGGTATCCGCTGCATGATATTTATGGGTTTATTAATCATAGGAATGATGGGTGTCTTCTTACTGCCGACTGGAAAGTATATGAAGATGAGGACGGTGCAAAAAAGTTGTTTGCAAGATATAACAAGTGTCGCCGTGCCTTGCTTGCACAATTGAAAGGCGGAAAAACACTTGCACAGATTTTTTGTGCGGCATAAAATGTGTAAACAATATTATCATAAATTGATAATTTGTTATAAATTTTTATAGGAGGTTTTACATATGGGTAAAACGGTGATTATTTATTGGAGCGGTACCGGTAATACCGAAGCTATGGCAATGGCTGTTTTGGTGGGGGCAAAAGAGGTAAATCCCGATACAAAAATTTTAAATGTTGCAGAAATTTCGGCAGATGATGCTGCAAATTATGATACATTAATTTTGGGATGCCCGGCTATGGGGGCAGAAGTTTTGGAGGAAGAAGAATTTGAACCATTCTTTTCTGCTCTCGAATCCAAACTGTCAGGGAAAAATGTCGCGCTGTTTGGCTCTTACGGCTGGGGTGACGGCGAATGGATGCGCAGCTGGGAGGAAAGGGTCGTTTCTTGCGGAGCGAAACTTATTGATTCAGAGGGGCTGATTATTAATGAAGCTCCGGACGATGATGCGCTGGATAAGTGCCGTGAGCTTGGAAAAAAAGCAGCATCATTGTGATTTGATTATAAATATTTTAGCAATGTACTATGGCGGTCGGCTAAATGCTGACCGCTTTTGCCATGTGCGCTGAGCGTGGCATTTAACATGACGGCGGAGGTTCGCTAAGGATGGTGGTGTGAAAGTGGCGAAGCCTATTAACGGGTTTGAATGAGCAGCAAACATATGTCGATTTGCGGAAATACACTTGTTAATGTCTTATCAGGTTCAAAAGACTACGCATTGTCGGCAGTGTTTACCCTTACGTCCGATATATCCGACGGCAGCTCCAATTTGCCGTGGATACTGCGTAACGGATTAAAGTGCGATACTGTTTATACATATGATATGCAGACGGTGATGCGGTAGCGGCCGTTATACAAAGCGTTAGCGGAAGATTCATTATCGTTGTTAAAATTGCGTCGGACGGTATGGTTATATATAATAATGACGGCAATATCACAAAAAGCGGACGGCATAAGGTATCGCTGACATACGATGTTGCAAGGTGCAGAATACATGTGTATTGTGACGTTGAATATGTATATAGCGGCATTGCAAAAGAGAACTGTACGTTATCGGCGGCAATGACAGTATTGAACAAAAGCTTGGTTTTGATAGACATTATTGAAGCCGGGCTTTTTTGCGTGCTGAGCATGACGCTTGACTCGGCGGTGAAATTCCGATAGGGAACAGATACGCAAGTGAAGCATAGTTGTAATAAAAAGTTACGGAATGGCCTGATTTATCGTAATATTGCAAAAAGCATATGTTTTTTAAACTTTACTTTTTGTTTGTTTTGACGTATAATATAATTAACAAAATAAACGAATATTTATTATTCGCAATTATGAGAAGGAGAGAATAACTAAAATGAAAAAAGGAAAGAGAATTATAAGCGGTATACTTGCCGCGGTAACAATGTCGACAATGTTTGCCGGATGTTCTGTCGGAAAAAAGGAGGACAATTCAAAAACGAAAATTGTAGTTTGGAAAAACAGCGGGCATGATAAGGCTTTTTTGCAGAAAAAATTTCAGGAGTTTAATGAAACAATAGGAAAGGAAAAAGGTATTGATCTCGAGTATATAGTAAAAGAAGGTGATATGGAGGAAATGCTTGATGTTGCATTTAAATCGGAGCAGGCACCGGATTTGTTTAATACATATAAAATAGAAGCTCGTGCTCAGATGAATCAGATTGCAGCGTTCGAGGATATTGACGGAAGTAAGGATTTGCTGGATAAATACGGTTCAAGAGCGCTTGAACTAAGACATAAGTACCTCGGAAAAACTTATACAATTCCGCTTACAAGCGCTACGTACGGACTTATATATAACAAGCAAATGTTTATAGATGCGGGAATTGTTGATGAAAACGGAGATCCAAAGCCGCCGGTAACATGGGATGAAGTTGTTGAGGATGCTAAAAAGCTTACAGATGTTTCAAATCAGCAGTATGGTATCATATTCCCCGGAAAATGGGGTGGTTGGTACACAACTGACGT
>CAKSPW010000029.1 GCA_934486495.1 uncultured Clostridia bacterium | reverse complement strand
ATCTTCGATTTTTCGGCAAATGACGCTGTGTCTATGTACTCAATCTCAAGCTTCAAACCAAGCTCCGGCTCGATAATTTCGTTGATTTTCTCAAGCACCTCATCGTTTCTCGGCTGTGTTTCTCCGAGCTGTACCCATTTAAGCGTTTTTCCCCCGCCGCCGCAGCCGGAAAGACCGATAGCACAAGCAGACAGCATCGCCGCCGCAAGTATGGTTGATGTAATTCTTTTCTTCATTTTCGTTACCTCCTTGATTTTTGACTTTCCTCTATTTCCTTAATTCTTTTTTTAACAATAGAATCTATATCCGTTTTTTTATACACACCGTTTTTATCAAAGCTTT
Source organism: uncultured Clostridia bacterium (assembly GCA_934486495.1). Classification (GTDB taxonomy): domain Bacteria; phylum Bacillota; class Clostridia; order UBA1381; family UBA1381; genus RGIG9115. The sequence continues at coordinate 25,091 of CAKSPW010000029.1, read as the reverse complement.
TTATTTCGTCAAACGACTTATAATTCTCGCCGTGCCACCTCATTAAAAGCTCTTTATTTTCGGTATAGTACACATTCGAATCAATATCCGTTTTATCCTCGGCGGTTTGCGATATTATCGAATAAATTGCCGCCCCGTAAGGCGCATTGTAGAAAATATTGTTTTTTATACGCAAGGAGCATTCATCGTCTGCACCTTCTATACGCCACAAGAATATGTGATGTCCCATAGGCTGTGGCCATATTTCCGAAAATCGCGGCATTTCCTCACCGAGTTTTGAAAATCCTTCTCCCGCATCAACACAAATGTTATCGGTAAAGCAAGAGTTTACAGGTAACTTGTCACGCTGTTCATATGCCGCCATTCCGCATTTAATAAACACGTTATGATGAAAGTTCAGATTTTCGGCACACTTGCAATCCTCCATCCCCTGATGTGTTACAGCCGAGTCGTATACATTGTTAAACAAACAGTTTGTAACCTCAATGTTTTCGCCCACGTCCCAAAACTCTATGCAGTTGCCGTATCTGATTTTTTTATCCTTATCCCATACGCCGCCGCCGATATTTTCAAAAACGCAGTTTCTGATTAAAAGATTTCTGCTTGCACCCTCACCGGCGATAACATGAACTCCGCAATTTAAAAACTTTACGTTTTCTATAATCATGTCATGACCGTTATTTGCGGCTATTCTGTCGGCGAACAGGCAAAGCTCCAATGATTTATATGCCTTTGCCGGGTTTTCATGCGAATACACATATACTTTATGGTTTTCGTAAATCGGCTTACCCTTTATTTTAAAGCCCAGACACTCGTCATAAAAATCCCCCTGATTTTTAAGATCGTTCATACTCCAGCAAAACGCACCGTAGCTTTTACCATCATCGAAAACAATGTTCGTAATCTCATCATTTACAGGCGGTGTACACGACCATATATTCTTTTTGTATTCCGTCCAGATACTCTCGTCAGCAGCGCTTACCGAACCGCAGAAAACGGGAGCCGCACCCTCGCCGTATGCCGAGTATGTTATTTCTTCTCCGGCTTCTCCGCTTACGTTATTCATTCTGCCGCGAAAAACACTGCCGCGTTTATAAAGAACGGTATCTCCCGGACGAACGTTAATCGCAGTATCATCCGCAAGTGCATCCGATTTGCTCAAACCGCTGTTTGAATTACTTCCCTCACACGCATCTATATAATACGTTGCCATATTCTTTTTCCTCCATAATGTATAAAATCAGTAAATGCAAAGTTCGCTCAAGCCCCTCCATACAAACACCTTGGCACTGTACACATTTTCAAAATCATGCGGACAAATATAGCTGTTGCTGCCCTTTGAAAGATACGTGCCCGTATCTATAAATATTCCTGCCGGGTCGCCGTTTTCCGCAAATGCCTGCGTGATTATTACAGGATTTATACTATCTTCGGCGCCGCACAATATATCAGCCGACACCTCTTTGCCGTTTACTTTTATGCCTGACACCTGACATCTGCCCGATGCACTCTTAATATATATCTTTTGCTCCGTAGGCTCCATTTCGCTGCCCCACTCGTTTTTAAAGCCGTTTATGGCGAGTGTGTATTCTCCGGGCTTCAAATTCTTAACAGGAGCGGTATAAATGCTGCCCGTCAGGCTGCCTTCGCACTTTGTTTCACCGGATGAGGACTTAAGTATTACCTCGCCGCCTTCAACATTGCATGAAAAGCTTACAGATATATTTGCCGCTTTTGCGGAAATGGTCTGCGCACCGTTTTCATCTGTCGCACCTATACCCGTAACTGTTGGCTTATTATCATGCTCTGCCGATATGCTCCAAAGCCGAATACCCTGCGCATGATTGCCGTTTTCCGCCGATCTTGCTATAAGCGCCCTTATATATCGAACGCCGGAGAGCATTTCCTTGTCGTATGTCAAATATAAATTGTACCATGCACCGCTGTCAATCTTTTGCTCAACGGATATTTTGTTGTGAGGAACTCTTGTAAAATTCTCGCCGTCCTCGGAAACAAAAAGCTGCAAGTCGTCCTCGAGAAAATCGTTAAGATAATATGCGGTCAGTTTTACACGCTTTATTTCCTCATCGCATTTAATCGTCACATACTGGTTCGGTTTCGTTTCTTTATCGATACGTGTCATAAGTCCGGTTCCCTTGTCGGCAAACAAATCCGAAGAACAGTCTACAACATTATCACCGCTCGTATTGCCGTCGCTGTAAAAGTCCTTACCGCTTGAAGCTGTGTTTTCGCTTACGGTTATTGTTACCGGCTGTGCACTTATATCAGCTCCGCCGTATGACGCTGTCATGCTTATTTGCGCCTCGCCTGCGGTTATTGCCTTTAGCTTGCCGCCGGATATTTTCACAGCAGAACCTTTTACCGTGTATTTTATCTTAAAGTCATCTATTTTCTCACCGAGTTTTGTAAATGCAGAGGCTGAAATATCATACTCGTCGGAAACATTCATAAAGCATGACGGCACTATTATTTCCGCTTTTGAAATAGAATCCTCCGATACCGAAACGGTAACGGAATTTGTTGTAACCTCAACACCGCCGACTCTGACAAGTGCATATACCTGCGCCGTACCCTCCCCGACAGCGGTCATTTTTCCGTCATCGGATACTGTTATAACTGACGAGTTATCGGAATAATATGTTTTATCAACCGAAATTAAATCCATTCTTCCGCCGTTTGAGAAGCAGTTTACCACTCCCCAAATACTCTCGCCGACAATGAGCGATGTTCTGTTAACTCCGAGTGTTGCATACGAAACAGCCTCGAGCGGCTCTTTGCCTACACCTACCGAGATTATTCCGCTCAGTTTATTTCCGTAATAATCGGCGGTTATGTTTATAAATGTTGTACCGCCGGATACCGCCTCTAAAACATCTCCGTCAACGTTTGCAATGGTGCTGTCTGCCGATACAGCTTTGAATGAAGTAAGCTTAGCAACGGTTTTATCAGAAAGCACAACGCTTATTTCAATTGTTTTCTTCTCACCCGCATTCATGCGAACGGAGCTTGGATTTATCAAAAGACTTTCTGCACCACAAAGCGTAATTTCTCTTTTTTCGCTTGCACTTTCTCCTCCGAACGTGAAGCTTGCCGTAATCTCCGACGTACCGGGATTTTTAAAGTTCGGTATTCCGTTTTCAAAGGAAATAACATCCTCGTTTGAGCTTTTGATTAAAACATCATCGGCTGAATATTCATTTCCGTCGGAATCAATACATTTTTCAATATATCCGTCATACACCTCTCCGAAATGAACGGTATCGGGCATATAATAAATCACCTTTGCGCCGGATGACATATCAAGGCTGCATTTTTCCCCGGAAACTGCCTTAAAATCCGCTTTAAACTCATATATATCAAAGCCGAGCGAATCGAGCTCATATACAGCTTCATCACTTGCGCCGCCGGTCTTTGCACCGACAGACTGAACAACTTCGCCATCGCACAAAACCGTCAAATCGGACATTTCACTTATCGGTTGGTTGAATTTAATCGCAAGCTCATTTGCGCCCTTAATATTTTTCCCTGTGATTTTCTCACCCGAAGCGGAAAAAGCTGTGCTTTGAATATTCAAATCAATCTTCACCATAAGCTTTACGTTATCAAGTCTTATGTATTTTGATTTTTGTGATTGATTGATTACGATTTTAAAGTAATTCGCATCACCCGAAACCGTGCCCGTGTACGTTATTTTCTCCCAATTACTTTTTTCGTCGAGCGAATCACGCTTTGTGCTGTAAGCCGTAACGGGAGAGTACTCGCCGTCTGCCTGGGAGCAAACGGAAAGCGATATATCCTCCGCCTGCCTGTAATTAAGCGTCACAATCTCAAAGCTTGCAATGCCGTTGAGATTATACACAAATTCCATTGTGTCGTCCTTGTTTGACGTTACATAATTTGCATCGGCATAACTACCGAGTGTTTTTGTTTCAAATATAAGATTTTCGCTTGATGAATACATTTTTGACGTGTTGGCGATATCATCGTCAATCACACCCTCGGCGGCAAAAGCCGCCGAGGTGAATACACCGAAAATCATTGCTGTACTTAGAAATAATGCTATTAACCTTTTCATTGCAAACTCCTATTCCGTAATTACCAATTCGCTTATATGTGCCTCCGTAGACATAATGCTCTGTGAGAACATCGGAATACCGACAGTATAAGTCTTTCCTATATCAACAGTCATATTATAAGCTTCCTTGTAGCCGTTGCCGAAATCAACATACGATTTAATATTATTGCCTTTTTTCTCAATCTTAAGCTTAAGCGGATATTTGCCGCTGCCATGCTCCGCATAGCCGCTCGGTCCGCCGTTTTCCTTTCGCCATACGCTGATTACCGTACCGCCGCGAAGTGTTCTAATGGTGTAGTTTTTAGATTCAGGCTCTGCGCTTTCTCTTATCGTAAGACCGACTGCCGCATTTCTTGATGTTTCAAGAATTGAGTTGACCTTCATCTCGATTGTGACATTTTCGTTTGTAATATCCTTATACAAATAATATCCGTCATCTGCCTCGCCGTAGAAGTCTTCACCCGTCGAACGCATAAGAATACTTCCATCATCCGCAAAATCAGCATAGCCGTATGACGTACCGAAATTAACCTCCTTAAATCCGTCAGCAAGTGTTCCGGAATACTTTTCAAATACCGAAACCGGTACATCGCACGTTTTTCCGAAGCTATCCTTTTCAAGTGCAACCGTTACGTTTGTTCTGCCCTCGCCGACACCTGTCATAACTCCGTTTTCGTCAACCTTAATAATATTTTCGTCACCTGAAATATACTTAATCGCCATATCCGAATTATTTACCGGCTTACCGTTGGAAAGTGTAGCCTCAACATTCAATGCAACGCTCTCGCCTACCAAAATCGCATCGGTTTTTTCTGCCGTTACGTTAATTTTATCTATAACTCCGTCAAGCACGGTAACAGGTGCGCTTGCCGAGCGTTGAATGCCCTTGTACGAAGCCGTTGCCGTTATATATGCCGAGCCGGGTTTAAGCGCGGTAATATTTCCGTTTTCGTCAACTGCGGCAACCGTTTCATCGGAGCTTTTGTATGTTACATCGCTGACAGGAAGCGCATATCCCATGCTCGACTTACCCGATGCAAGAACGTTTGTGGTCTTACCGTTATCTATAATAGATGAGCCGATATTAACCTCAAGCGACTGCATATTGTCGCCTACCAAAACATAAATCTTTGACGAAATAGATTTTCCGTTCTTTTCCGCCGTTACGTCAATTTCGGAAATTCCGTTTGAAACACCGTAAACATTTCCGTTTTCCGTTACACTTGCAACATTTTCGTTTGAACTTTTATACGTTATTTTTGCGTTGTCAAGGTTTGCGAAATATCCCGAAACCGTTCTTACGGAAGGAATAATCTGCGTACTCTCGCCGGAATTTATACGAATATTTGCGCTGAGTCCGTCAGAGGTTGTTTCAAGATAAAGCTTTTTAATCTCCTCCTCGGGATTTGCGAACTTAAAGTCCGCCTTAACGCCTATATTCTTTTCGTCAATATCCTCAATACCGATTTTAAATGCATCGGAATCGTAGCGCAATCTGTAATCTCTCGCATTATAGTCAACGAAATTCGGATTTTCACCGGAAATGGAATGGGTATCCATATAGCCGTTGTCGGTCGGCATTCTCTTCCATTGGTCGTAGGTTCTCGCCATTTCAATTCCGTAAATCATGTATTTTCCGCTGTCGTTGTAATACATATTATAATCGCACTGCTTAAATCTGTCACTCTTCCACGAATACTGACCGTGGAGTCTGTCGCTTGAATTCATTACAAGATTGTTTGTACAGATATTGTTGTTACCGGGGTCATCTATATCGGCATGAGTTGAAATTGCCGAGCGGATGGTTGCCGGATTGTTTAAAACAAAGTTGTTTGTTATTTCGTTCCCTACCGATTTTATAAACATCGGCGCAATCATCTGACCCTTGCCGCTTAGCTGATTGTTATCGACTATATTCTTGTTGTATATTGTATATCCGCTTGAGTCATCGTTATAAAGCGGAAAATAAGTCGGGTGGTCGCTTATCTTGTACATATCCGTATCGTGAACATGATTATTTTCAATTCTGTTATATTTACCCGACCCCCAGCCGTATATCGCTCCGCCGTCCTGGGAATCCGTCATAACGTCCGTCACATCGTTGTAGGCTATAATGTTCCCTATACAGTTTACAAAATCAAACTGATTGTCAACGTCGACAATCTTACCTCTTTTTGACTGTCCGATAAACATATTCGCCATATATCCCGTTCCGAAAAGAATAGCCATTCTCGGTGAGGATTCGATATGATTGTACATAACCGTTCCGTAATCGGTATTTTTAAGAACGATTCCGCTTGCCTCACGTTTTAAAATTCCGATATTTTTAATATAGTTGTTATTAATGGTGTTACCCGAATACCTAACCTCGCCGTCAAGAAACTCAGCGTCTGTTTTAACACCGACAGCGCCTATATCATGAATATAATTTCCGCTTATATCACAGTTTTTCGTATTTGTAAGAACAATTCCGTCATTTCCAGTAAGCAGAATTTCGCTGTTTCTTATCGCACAGTTTTCGGCATACTTAAAATATATTGCCTCATCACTTGCCGCACGCTGCTCTGTTTTTGTATTGCTCTTCCCGACCTTAATGCTGTCAAAAACAATATTTTTAACGCTCTCCTGCTGCGTTCCTTCGAGAATTATCGGATTTACAACCGTCGGATATGTAATCGTTTCGGAATTTATATCACTGCCGTACGGCTTGTAATAAATCTTTTTTGCGTTTTTATCATAGTAGAACTCGCCCTCGCTGTCGAGCAAATCAAGACATCCCTGAATATAATATCTCGACCCTTTTCCCATAACTCTTGTAGGTGCATTTGAAAGCGTAAGACTTTTTTTGCGGTAATCTATCTGCGCATTAAAAGCTTCCATCCACCAGTTGATGTAACCGTTTTCACCGCCGCCGAAAAACACAGCCTGCAAGCCTTCCTTATTTTCTATGTACGGCAAATCGTTTTTATTAAAATAAAATGTTTTCGTATCATTTTCGTTATAGCCTGCCGAATGAAGATAATAATCTCTGAATGCGCCGTCTCCCAAGTTCGGATATCTCGCCTTATGTGCGAAAATATCACCCTCATAGAGAACGTTTATCTCCTCCGACGCGTCAACCTCAGCTACGAAAATACCGTTTTTATACGGCTTCCAGCCCTTAACCTCTTTAGCGGCCGCAATTTCTGCCGTTTCACCGGGATAACTCTTATAACAAATCGTAAATCCGTTTTTCCCTGAATCCTTAGGGGTGAACTTTATAGGCTCTGTGTTTGTATAAAGTCCGCCGCGCAAATACACGGTTATGTTTGTATTCATTCCGGACGCTGTATAGCCTCTTAAATACGAAACCGCCTCCTTGATACTGCCGAACGGACGCTCTATACTTCCGTCACCGCCCGATGATGCATTCGGCGAAACATAAAATTTATCTTTAAGCACAGCAACAACTTTGTCAATTACGCTCTGCGCCTTTTTTTCCTTACTCAAAATTACAGTATCACTGTCACTGTATATAACCTCGGCACCTACGTATCCTGCCATAGTGCCGGATTCAATCATGGTTCTTCCGTTTATTATTCTGCTGTTCTCACTCGGATGTATAATTGTTTCATCTATTGAAACGGTTGATGTTTCGCTGTTCCAGACAGCTTTTTTGCCGAAAAATCCTGCCGTGGTTGCACACGGAATAAAAATTTTATCATTCTCCGAAAATGCGGGAGAGTCTGTTTTCACGCCTTTTCCGCTTTCATATATTATGCTGTTTTCTGTTTTTATTATAAGACATCCGTCAAGCTCTGTGACAAGCTTCGCCGGGAGAGAAACCGTTTGCTCCCGCTTCGGATTCGACTGCATCTCCTGTTTGTTTCTGTCCTCATTCCTGTCGGCAAAAACGGTAATGTTGCCGAGAATAAGTATAAGTGATAATAAATAGCAGCATATTCGTTTCATAGTTCTTATCCTTTCTTAAAGGGTGGATTTCGGCGGAAATAAATCCGCCGAAATCTCTTGGTAATCTTTAAAAATCGCCTGTAATAAATGTATTTGTAACTCCGCTGTTGTAAATCGAATACGGCGTCATGCCGTTCCATACAAATGCCTTAAGAGTATATCCCGAGCCGATTGTGATTCCGTCAAGCTTCACGCTTGCGCTGTCGTTTGAAACAACAGTGCAAGCGCATTTTACGAGCCTTCCGCTATCATCATAAAGTGCTGCATATACCTTTGCGCCGTCAGCATTTGTTGTTTTTACGTCAACGGTATACTCTGTATCATCTACGAGCATTTCGCTTGTTGCCTCACCGTTTGCATCCTTAAGGGTAATTGATACAATCTGCTCACGATTATCCTTAATCTCTGCCGTATATGAGCCGTATGCCGATGAAACCTCTATACTGTCGCCCAATGTAAATCCGCCGATATAATAAGTAAATGCGTTTTTATCATATGATATTTGCGGATTTTGAACCTCAATGCCGTTTACCTTAACTGTCCAGTCAACATCACTTACGTCATTATTCATTGTAAGAGCTATCTTACCGTCATTATTTAATTCCTTTCCTACAAGGGCGGTTTTATAATTAAAGGTTATACCTCTGTAACGATAAAACTGAGCGGTAAGCGGTGCTGTTCCGTCTTCAAGAGTACCCTCTTTCAAAAGAACAACCACATACTTTGCCCCTGACGGCACGGCTGATGTTACAATTTCCGCACTTCTGTCAGCGCCGTATGTATATATGCAGTCTTTTGTCGGAACCTTTGTCCAGACATTTTCATTAAGCTTTATCGGCGCTTGTGCATTTCCTACCGTTCCGCCCTCTGTTCCGAACCATTGAAGTTCCGAACTGCCCCACGTAAAGTTTCCGTCGCCGTTTTTGTCGCCAAACTTAACGGTATCGTCAATAAGATAACCTATATCCGTTCTGTCAGGTGTGTAAAGATTGATATCTCCGTATCCCCATGTATGAACATTTAAGCTGTCAAGCTCGCCCTCAAGCTTATAAACAAATGCCATGTACTCATCTTCTGTGCCGCTGCCAATCAAAACTCCATGTTCACCGGCATTATAAAACGGACCGCTTGCCGCATAAGACCACAGCTTTGTACCGTTTCTCTTTTCCGACATTTTTACTCCGCGATTATAATCAACAGTCAGCGTGCCGGCATTCCAATCCTCAGCAAAGTAACTGTTTACTTCGCCTGCTTTTGAGAAAACATTTACGGTTATCGGCTCAAAAGTATCCGAAAGAGTTGTAACCGACGGTGTTATAACGGCTGTTCCTGCCGCTTTTGCCGTAAAGTTACCCTTATTATCTATTGATAAAACATCATCGTTGCTTGAAGTATACGCTGTCGGGAGAAGGTCATATTTCTTTTCGCCATTTTGTTCCGTTATAAGATCCATTTTTCCGGTATTGCCGACAATATAGTTTGTTTTATCGGTACTGAAGTAAATTTTGTCGTAATCAACAACTTCCGAACCGCCTGCAACAGTCGTTACAAAAGAACCGCAATATGATGAAATATCTACCTTATCGCCTGATGTAAATCCTCCGTCAACAGTGTATGTAAACGTTTCGCTGTCATAAGTGATTTGAGCATCCGATATTTCTTTTCCGTTTTTCTTAACCGTCCATGCAACGTTTTCAGCATTTGAATCAAGAGTGATAACCGCTTTGTTTTCAGCGTTTAACTCACTTTTTACAATACTGCTTTCATATGTAAACGTAACGCCGCGGTAGCGATATGTCGAATCCGCCAACCTTTCCGTTCCGTCATCGAGCGTACCGAGTCTCAGAAGAACAACCATATATTTAGCATTGCCCGGAATTGCTGATGTTTCTATATAAGCGTCATTGCCTTCATACGTATATGTACAGTCACTCGTTGAAACCTTGGTCCAAACATTTTCATTAAGCTTTATAGGCGCCTGCGCATTTCCTACAATTCCGCCCTCTGTTCCGAACCATTGAAGCTCCGAGCTGCCCCATGTAAAGTTTCCGTCGCCGTTTCTGTCGCCAAACTTAACGGTGTCGTCAATGAGATAACCTATATCGGTTCTGATCGGTACATAAGGCTCAAATGCTCCGTATCCGAATGTGTTAACCTTTACACTTCGGAGATTTCCGTCAATCTTATATACAAAACCCATATATTCGTTGTCGGTTGCACCGGCTGTATATACCTGATTGGTATCATATTCTCCGTTTCCGAACATTGAATTGTTTGATGTGTACGCCCAAAGCTTTGTTCCCTTTCTCTTTTGCTCCATGGGAGTCCCACGGTCATAATTAAACACAAGAGTTCCCGCCTTTGCGTCATCGACAACATAGCTCCTTACCGTTCCTCGTTCCTCGGCATTTACCGCCGCCATAGGCAGAACACCTACAAGCATTATCGCCGCCAACGTACTCGACAAAAATTTTTTCACTTCTAAAACCCCTTTCTTTTTTATGCCAAAAGGCACAAAGTTTATTTGTTATACGAAAAGCTCAGTATTTTTCCGTCCCCCTCCTTTGTCAAGTGCACTTTTGCACCGTCATTTGCCCGTAATGAATTTATCAGTCAATATATACTATTATTCCGACAACATAAGACTGCCAGTTACAGCAAACAACCACTCTTGAGCACCCGCCCCCGGCTCTTACATAGGTTTGAATATCTTCGGGACTGCCTGCTCTAAACTGAACGTTCTTGCCTGTCATATCGACAAACGTCAAAATGGAAGATTTTCTTATCTTAAAGCTCTTTAAGTACTTTCCGCCGCCTTCATATGATGAAACGTCTATACTTGACGGGTGTATACCCTCGCACATTGTAAGATATTCGCCGTCGTCCGTTACCGAATATGCATATCCGCCGTAGGTATATGCCGAAATAACCGACGAATTTGGGGTTACCCACGAATTATCGCCGTTATTATCATAAGCGAGCATTGCAACGGAGAGCTTGTTTCCGCTCAAGCCGTAGCTTATAACATCGCCTGCCGCAAGGTCGTTTATCGTGAAGTCCTTCTTCTTGTTTCCGTTAATATCCACAACGATAGCCTTTTCGTCAATCTCGAAACTCTTAGCCGTAACGGTATCGTTGGATATTGAATAGTTATAACCGTCAAGCACATAAGCCGGCTCTTTGTTTTCGTTAAGCTTTTCGGTAATACCGCTTACGACAAACACGTCACCCGTTTCAAATTTTCCTCCGCTGCTTACCTCAGACCTGTACACAATTGCAAGCGGCTGAACACCGTGCCATTTTGTTGTGTATGCGTCAATGGTGTAACTGCGGTCATTTTCAAACGACGCATTATTATACGCGAAATTATTAACATCGTCAAACTCTGCCGTGTTCTTAGGTACCGTATAGACAACATCGCCGAGAACAAAACGGTTACCGAAACTCTTTGCCGCTCCGCCCTTATACAACAAACTCTCGTTCGGATACGTTATAAGCCACAAACCGCGGTTTTCGTCCTGACCGGGAGATGCTGCCGTTTTAATTTCGCTTACAAGACCGTCGGAGTTGATTGTAACAAGCATTGCCTTTCCGAGCTGGTCGAGATTATCAATGTACTTTTTACATTCGGAGTTTTTAATCTTACTGCCGTTTATTTTCACATTATCGGCAAGGAAAATCCTCGTAAACTTTTCATCGTTCCAATACGTCTTTATATAGCACTTTCCGTCCTCCTCATCGTCATTGCCGCATTTTGTGAGAATAACAAGACGCTCCGAGGCGCTTACATTGCTTTGTGAATCTGACGTTTGCACTCCGGCAGCTATACCGCTTCTTACAGCTGCTGCATTGCCGAACATATCATAATAAACGGTAACCTTGTTCGATAAGCTTATATTTGAGCTGTCTCCTCGCCAATCATCCGAAATCTTAACGATTTTATCATCAACCTTAAACTCGCCCTCCGAAAGATTAATTCCCGTTATTTCTCCGCCGTACGCTTCATCAACAAGAGTAATTTCCGCATACTTACCGTCCGGGCTTACCATTGCCGCAAGAATATCCCATTCACGCAATTCGTCAAATCCGAATTTGTCACCGTGCTTATCCTTTATTGTGTAATCACTTACAGCACTCAAATCAAGATTGTAATTTTTGCTGTTCGGGTCGGAAAGATTTGTATATTTATCGTAAATAATCTCGTTTTGCTTTGAAATACTGCTTACGACAATATTTTTATACGATGTAATTATCAGTGTGTCCTCCGCACCGTATTTTCCGTCACCGTTTGCGTCAACAAACGTTATATATCCCGATTTCGGTCTTAACTGCTCCTCGGAAAAATCATAAATCGTTTGAGTGTTGTAAACAACGTTTACACTGTTTTGAACAGATATTTTCTTTGTTTTGTTTTCATATGCAAGGTCGGGAATATATGTATACTCCATGCCCGAAAAATCATCTATCTGCTCCGACGACAAAGTCATTACCTTGGTTCTGCCCTTGTTTGCCATGTAAACAACTTCATAAACTCCGTCCCTGTCGCGATAATAATACTCGACCTCTCTGCCTATATAATTATCGTATTCTCTGTTTGCGCATGAGAACTCAGTGGAATTTATTCTTACACAGCCGTCACCGGCAACGGCTTCTCCGCACACGCCTGCTTTTGAATTGGCGGTTACCTTTCCGCTTTTTTCCTTATATATATCATGGTAATAACTTAGGAATGTTTTATTGTCATTTTCGACATATTCACTCTTTCCGTCGTTTATTGTCGAAAGATAAACATTTTCGTCCTTAATGTTATTAAACATTTTTAAAAGATTTCTCTTCGTAATCATACCGCTGTCGGTTTTGGAAATACCGTCAAGCAATCCCTTCTGCTGTGCAACGGCATTATATCCTGCACCGTTTTTTGCAATATTTCCGCCGCCGAGCGACAAAACTCCGATTTTAACCGCATCGTCAAAGGTGAGCGCATTGTCAGGATAGAATTTATTATCGCTGACGTCCATAAGATCTCTTGCACACACGGCATATATATATCCGGAGTTTACGTTATCGGCAACATCGTCGGCCTTCTCATCACCCTGTGTACCCTGCGGCAAATTCATAAGTTTGCAAAGAAGCTTTGCCGTTTCCGCACGTGTAAGCTCCGTATCGAGTCCGTCACGGCTTCCGTCGTACATTCCGAGCGACGTAAGCATATCAAGCATTGCGCTGTCCTTATCCTCTGCCTGATTTTTGGAGTTTTCAACCGCAACCGTTATTCTGTCGATAAGTACAGCCGCCTCCGCTCTTGTCATATTATCGAGCGGAACAAAGTTTCTTCCGCTTTTTCCGTTTACAAGTCCTGCACGCTGCATATCATACACCGCACTTCTTGCATAATCGGAAACACTGTCCAAATCCTCAAAAGCATTCCAGTCGGTTGCATAGTCGGCGCTGTAATAGCTCTCCTCCTCAAACTCAAACTTAACACCTGCCGCCTCTGCCGCATTTTTACATATAAGCACGGCGTCCTGGCGTGTAATGTTAAGTCCTGCACCGAATTCCGTATCTGACATTCCTTTTATAATGCCCTTTGAAACGGCGCTTGCAATTACCCTGTAATACCAGTCACTTTTTGTTACATCGGTAAAAGAGTCATATGACGCATTGACGTCCTCCATCGAAAGCGCCTTTATTATCATAGAGGTAAACTCTTCACGCAAAACATTGTCGCCGGGTGCAAATATTCCGCTCCCCTTGCCGTTTACAATCTTGTTTCGTCTCAGCTTTTCTATTGACGATTTTGCCCACGAATAATTGTCAAGGTCTGAAAATGCTTCATTTGACGGTGCTGCCGTCGGAGCCGGATTTTCGTTTTGCTTTTCGGGATCCTTTGTCGTTATAAACCCGGCATTTGAGCCGCTTGAGGACGAGCCTGACGAGCCGCCCGGCACGCTCGGTTTTTTCGTTTGATTTTTCTTATATTCTCTTACCGCCTTGTCAAAAGCGTCACTGTACTGCGAAATACTGCTAAAGCTTGTGTTCTTTATAAGCGAAAGCGCACTGATTTGCTTTGTTTCGCTCAAGCCTTCAAAATATCCGAATTCACTCGCATTTATAAGCGTCCTTGCCGCAAGCACAACCTTTAGCTCTCTGCCCTTTGAACCTGCGTTGTTAATTGCGCCGGTTACAACAAGATTTGCAAACGATTCTTCAATCTCAGCAATCGTCACAGGCTTGTTGTCCGAAACATCCCTGGCAACGCTTTGCTTAAGCGCATTGTCAGAAAGGGTGTTATCGTTCCAAATATTAATGGTAGGTATGTACTTATCATCAAAATAATCAAACAGCTTTTCAAGCTTTTGTACCTTATCACTGTCTGACTTTATAAAATCATTTATAAGCCCTACCTCACAAACGCTTTTCTTAAAATCATCAAAGCTTTCGAATCCGCCGTCAGGTCTTTGAGCCAATATTGATTTGTAAACAAAGTCCTTATCCTCGCTTGACACCTCAAGGGAGCAGATTCTTTTGAGTCTGCCGTAATCGCTTTCAAAAACATCGCCAAGCTCCGAGGGAGTCTTACAGATATTTATCATTTCAAGATATTTGCTTATCTCGTCACTGTTTATGAAAACAAACGGTCTTTCAAAAACAAGCCCCTCCGCACCTATTCGGAACATATACTCACCGCTCGGTCCGCCGAGCTTTATACTTGCATCAAAGCTGCCATCGGAATTTATCGGTATTTCCGCCACGCACGATATCGCATCGTCATCACCGACCGTTTTACCCGGCTTTAGAATTTCTGCCGCTGCGGCGCCTCCCGACACGTTCGGAAAATTTCCTTGTACGCGCAGCACTCCCGTATCGCTGTCGTGAGATATTTTGTTAATCTCGGCGCCGACGCCTTGTGTCATAAAAATCACTGCTGCTGCCACTGCCGCTACTCGTCTTTTTTCCATGCTCCACTCTCATCCTCTCAGTTAAATTGCAGATATAAAAAGAACAATATCAACTATCATAATTATATCACAGTCAATATTGTTCCACAATGTCAAAAAAACCGAAATTAAAAGCTTAAAAATCGTTCGATTTTAACAAAAAGTATCACTTTAGCAGTTTTTTGTTTGAAATCTTAAGCTCTATGTACTTATTATAGTTGTTTCTGTACTCTCTTATAAACTTCGGCTTTACTCCGTAAACCTTTACAAACATCTCATAAAAAAACGTTTTGTTTGAAAATCCGCATTCATGAATAACCTCGTCAATCGACTTATCCGTTTTCCACAAAAGACCTATTACATTACTCATTTTCTTGCGCACAAGAAGCTGTTTAAAGCTCAGTCCGCTGTATTTTTTCAATTTACTCGAAAAATATTTCGGCGTGTAGTTGAATTTCGCCGCCACATCCTCTAGCTTCAGCGGTTTTGCCGAGTTTTCGCTTATATACTCTATCGCCCGTGAAATCATTGGGTCAATTTCACTGTTGACGGTAATATCAATATTTCTCAGCATAAGGTTTATCACCTCATCAAGACGACAGCTTATGATTTTCTCATAACGCTCCTTTTTATTCGTCCCCTCCTCGAGCATACTGTACAAAACATCCTCAATTTCCTGCTGAACTTCCGTGTCCGAAACCGATGTACATAAAAATCCGTCCCTGCAGTCGTAATCGTAAAAATCAGAAAGCAGTCCTTTCAAATCCGTTTCCTCGCCGTCTTTTATTACGGACGATTTAAATAAAATGTTATAATACTTTATACTGTCCCAAAGATGTATGCTATGAACGCATTCGTAATCAATAAGCATAAGCGTACCTCTGCCGACCTTTATACTCTGACCGTTTAAAATATTTTCTCCGCTTCCCGAAACAATATACACAAGCTCTATCGCACCATGCAAATGCTCCGGTTCATCACAGCCGTATTCAATGTATTTTATTTCAATATTATTCTTAGGTGTAATTCCGTTTTGTATTGAAAAACGCTTCATACAGAAATATCTCCTTATAAAATGCACCGCAGCGCCGTACTCCGGGTCGGATTAAAAAAACGTCCGCCTTATTTTCATTATAACACCTTTTTGTGTAAATGTCAAAGCTTTTATTCAAATTTTTAAGACCGTTTCTTTAAAATTATATATTTATTTTGTTGTTTTTTGTGCATATGTGTAAAAAGGCGCAATATGCCGTTGACATTTTAAAGCATTAATGATATAATTTAAGATGTATAATATTTTGCGCAGAAAGGTTATTGTTTTATGGTAAACGGAAAACAAAGAGCATATTTAAGAAAGCTTGCAAACGGCATAGAACCTGTATTTCAAATAGGCAAAAGCGGAATAACGGACGTGATTTGCGAGCAATTGTCACTTGCACTCGATTCACGTGAGCTGATTAAGGTGCATATTCTGGAAACGGCACTTCTTGACACAAAAGAAACCTGCAACTTGATTGCCGGCAGACTCGGCGCCGTTCCCGTTCAGGCAATCGGCTCGAAATTTGTACTGTACAGACAGAGCAGCATTGAAAAAAACAGAAAAATAGAGCTGCCGAAAATAAACAAAAAGAAATGAAGAAGATAGGAATATTCGGCGGAACGTTCAACCCCATTCACTCGGCGCATCTTGTAATTGCCGAGGCAGCGGCAGAACAATTCGGCCTTGAAAAAATTATGTTTCTTCCGAACGCATCGCCGCCGCACAAGGTATGCGAAAGTATGGCAAGCGAGGATTTAAGACTTGAGATGACAAAAGCCGCCATATCGGGAAACGATAAATTTTTCGTTTCGGATTATGAAATAAAAAACGGCGGGCTGTCTTATACGGTTGATACTCTCGAACATTTTAAAAGCATATACGACGAGATATATTTCATAATAGGCGGTGACTCGATACGCGACTTTCCGACATGGTACCGTCCGGAGGAAATAGCAAAGCTTTGTACGCTTATTGTTTATCCGCGTGAGGGAATCGATACGGATTATTATATCAAAAATGCCGAGAAGCTTTTTTCGGCAAATGTAAAAAAACTTGTATCTCCGAGAATAGATATATCGTCGTCGGATATAAGGCAGAGAGTCAGCGGCGAAAAATCCGTAAGGTATCTTGTCCCGGAAAACGTGCGCAAAATAATAGAAGAAAACAATTTATATAGGAAATGAGCTGATACGCTTTGAAGGAAACGATAAAAAAACTGCTAAGCGAAAAACGGTTTTTACACTGCTGCGGTGTTGCGGAGCTTTCAAAAGATTTGGCGAAAAATCTCGGTGTTGACCCGCAAAAAGCTTATCTTGCCGGTCTTGTCCACGATATTGCAAAGGAAAAAAATCTTGATGAAATGATTTATCTTTGCGATAAATTCGGTGTGAAAACAGACAGTCTCGAGCGAACCTGCACAGCGCTCATGCACGCACCTGCAGGCGCCGCAATTTTGCCGCAATACGGTATTACGGACTCGGATATAATTAATGCGGTAAGGTATCACACAGTCGGCAGATACGGTATGTCACCGCTTGAAAAAATAATTTATCTTGCCGATATGGCAGAGCCGTCAAGAGTATATGACGGAGCGGAAACACTGCGCCGACTTCTTAAAGCGGACTTTGAAATTGCATTTGCCGAAGCGCTGAGACGGTCGGTTGTATGGAATATGGAAAAAGGTAATGCCGTTCATCCCGGCTCACTTTCCGCATGGAATGAGCTGATTGAAAACGGCTTTAACTCAAAGAAACTAAATAAAATGATAGGAGGAGAAGAAATTGACTTCCGAGGATAAAGCAAAAATCATTTTTGACGCAATGGAGGATAAAAAAGCTAAGGATGTTGAAATTCTTGATGTTGCGGAGTTTACAAGCATAGCTGAGAAATTTGTACTATGCTCGTGCGGCTCGTCTACACAGGTTAAGGCTTGTGCCGACAATGTCGAAGAAAAGATGAAGGACGCCGGCGAGATGCTGCATCACAGCGAGGGATATGCGGGCGGAAATTGGGTGCTTCTCGATTTCGGCGACGTTATAGCGCACGTTATGACGGACGAAGCAAGAAATTTTTACGATATAGAAAGACTGTACAAGTAAAAGGGGATTGATTAAAATGGGTTACGATTTTAAGAGCTTTGAGAAAAAGTGGCAGGACAGATGGGAAAAGGAAAAGGCATTTCACGCCGTAACGGGAAGTGACAAGCCTAAGTTCTATGCTATGATAGAATTTCCGTATCCGTCGGGTGCGGGACTTCACGTGGGTCATCCGAGAAGCTACACGGCACTTGACATTATTGCAAGAAAAAGACGTATGAACGGATATAACGTTCTTTATCCGATTGGCTGGGATGCATTCGGTCTGCCGACGGAGAACTATGCGATAAAAAATAAAATTCATCCGAAAATAGTTACAAAGAAAAATATCGAAAACTTTACACGTCAGCTTAAAATGCTCGGCTTTTCATTTGACTGGGACAGAGAGATAAACACCACCGACCCCGATTACTACAAGTGGACGCAGTGGATTTTTCTTCAGCTTTTCAAGCACGGTCTTGCATATAAGCAGGAAATGCCGATCAACTGGTGCACAGGCTGCAAAGTAGGTCTTTCAAACGAGGAGGTTGTAAACGGCGTTTGCGAAAGATGCGGCAGTGAGGTTGTTCAAAGAAGAAAGAGCCAATGGATGCTCAAAATAACAGATTATGCGCAAAGACTTATTGATGACCTTGACGATGTAAACTATATTGAAAAAGTTAAAACTCAGCAGAAAAACTGGATAGGCAGAAGCGAAGGTGCGGAGGTTACCTTTAAGCTGTCCACAGGCGATAACCTTGTTGTATACACCACAAGATGCGATACGCTTTTCGGAGCAACATATGTTGTTATAAGCCCCGAACACGCTTTAATTGACAACGCAAGAGATTGCATAGAAAACATTGATGAGGTAGACGCATATAAGGCGGCTGCGGCGAAAAAATCGGAATTTGAGCGTACGGAGCTTGCAAAAGAAAAAACAGGCGTACCTCTTAAGGGTGTTTATGCCGTAAATCCCGCAAACGGCGAAAAGCTTCCCGTTTGGATTTCCGACTATGTTCTCGTAACATACGGAACAGGCGCAATAATGGCAGTTCCCGCACACGATACAAGAGATTTTGAATTTGCGAAAAAGTTTAATCTTCCGATAGTCGAAGTTGTATCAGGCGGAAAAAATGTTCAGGAGGAGCCGTATACCGATGTTTCGTCAGGTACGCTCGTAAACAGCGGTTTCCTTACAGGATTATCGGTTAAGGAAGCAATTCCGACCATGATAAAATGGCTTGAAGATAACAATTTGGGCAAGAAAAAGGTAAACTTTAAACTGCGTGACTGGGTGTTCTCACGTCAGCGTTACTGGGGTGAGCCTATTCCTCTCGTATACTGCGAAAAATGCGGCTGGGTGCCCGTTCCCGAAAGCGAGCTTCCTCTGCGACTCCCCGAGGTAAGCACATTTGAGCCGGGCGAAAACGGAGAATCACCGCTGAAAAAGGCAACCGACTGGATAAAAACAACGTGTCCTCACTGCGGCGGTCCTGCCGAGAGAGAAACGGATACAATGCCGCAATGGGCAGGCTCAAGCTGGTATTATTTAAGATATATGGATCCGCACAACAACGAAGCGCTTGCAAGCCGTGAAGCGCTTGACTATTGGTCACCCGTTGATTGGTATAACGGAGGTATGGAGCATACCACATTACATCTTCTCTACTCAAGATTTTGGCACAAGTTCCTCTATGATATAGGTGTGGTTCCGACAAAGGAGCCGTATATGAGACGTACATCTCACGGCATGATTTTGGGCGAGAACAATGAAAAAATGTCTAAATCAAGAGGAAATGTCGTAAATCCGGACGAGGTTGTCAATGAATTCGGTGCAGACGCATTCAGAACATACGAAATGTTCATAGGCGCATTCGATCAGTCAACACCGTGGTCAAATCAAGGTCTTAAGGGTTGCTATAAATTCCTTGAGCGTGTATGGAATTTAAAGGATATGGTAACCGATGAGAAAGGCTACTCAAAAGAGCTTGAAAAGGTTATGCACAAGATGATAAAAAAAGTCGGCGACGATTTTGAAAGAATGAAGTTCAACACCGCTATTGCAACAATGATGAGCGCTGTTAACGATTTCTACAAAAAAGGAAGCATTACCAAAGGAGAGTTTATAACGCTTCTTACGCTTCTTAACCCCGTTGCTCCGCATCTTACCGAGGAGCTTTACGAGCCGTTCGGAAACGGTGAGCTTTTGTCGCTTAAGGCATGGCCCGAATACGACGAAGAAAAGACAAAGGACGACGAAATTGAAATTGTAGTTCAGGTAAACGGAAAAATCCGTGACCGCATCATGGTAGCTGCAAATCTTTCAAAAGAAGAAACTGAAAATGCAGCGCTTAACGCCGAAAAGATAAAGGCGGAAATTGAGGGCAAAACAATAGTTAAAATTATTGCCGTTCCGGGTAAGCTTGTAAACGTGGTAGTCAGATAATTTTTTCCCGACTGCAAAATCACATACTACAAACGGGTTGCCTCGGCAACCCGTTTAACAAAGAAAGGTGTTTCAAAATGATATTTAAAAAAATTATGTTAGACAGCGAATCGTATATCGATGCATATATATCGGATAAAATTGACGGATTTACAAGAGACGCCATTCTTGTTATCCCCGGCGGCGGATATGGCTGTGTATGCTCGGATCGTGAAGGCGAGCCGATTGCCCAAGCTTTTATTCCGTACGGCTATAACGCATTTGTACTCCACTATTCCGTAGGGGAAGGCAAACATTTTCCGCTTCAGCTTATACAGGCATCACTTGCCATGAAAAATATAAGAGACAATGCTGACGAATATAACATAAACCCCGACAGAGTGTTTGCGGTAGGCTTTTCGGCAGGCGGACACCTTGCGGCAAGTCTCGGAATTCTATGGGATAATGAGGAAGTAAACAAAAAAATCAATATGCCTTTCGGATACAACAAACCAACGGGTATTATGCCGATTTACCCCGTTATTACTGCGGATAAGAGTTTTTGGCACGAGGGAAGCTTTGAGAATCTTCTCGGGAAGGAAAATTTAACCGAAGAAAACCGTTTATCCGTAAGTCTTGAAAAGCACGTCAGTGAAAAATCAAGTCCCGCATATATCGTACATACATCGAATGACCAGGTTGTAAACGTTAAGAATTCCCTCGCTCTTGCACAAGCTTATGCAGACGCAGGACTTATGTTCGAGATGCATATATATCCCGACGCACCGCACGGCTCAGCGCTCGGAAATGAAATAACAGCAGGCGACGTTGAAAAATTCAATAACCCCTGCATTGCAAAATGGGTAGAAAACGCTGCTGCATGGGCAAAGCAAATTTAAAAACCGGTTTGCTTATATATTAGCGAATACCATTATCATATTGCCAATTTCCCGCTATAACGCAGTTAAGGGGATGTAAAAAACTCCGGAACGCAGGAAAAGAAACAAAAACACATACTGCGGTATTACAAATGCTGTAGTTCGGTTTAGATTATGCAGAAAAATCAAAAACTTGATTTTTCATAAATTTTTTTCTTTTCCTGCTATCAACAAAGCTTTTTCCTATCCCCCCGAAAAAATTAAGGCTGTTTAAAAAGTCAATTGACTTTTTAAACAGCCACTTTTGATTATATTATTCCTTGACATTTTGAATCAATCGGATACACCCCGACTGCCAAACTCCTTATCCAACCACCAATTTATTTGTTTTCTTCAAATACTTTGCCGGTATCGGTTTATCAAGCTTCCATGTAATATTCATCGGCTTAGAACCGCTATGCTTTACATAATCGGCCGTTCCCAAAAAGGTATACGGTGATGCGTTTGAGTATATATCGCTCTTAAATTCACGCACAAACAAAAGTATCTTACTGCCTCGTTCCTTATGGTGGATATATCTCTGTCCGGTAGGCGATGTGTCTGACGTTGTGCTTTGACTCTGCCAATGAAACAAAATCTCATTAATTGAATAATCATTATACATTGTTGTCGGGGAATAATCCTTATCCGACTTATTAAGCGTTATAAAAAACACATCAGCATTCTTTTCCGGCAGCCATTTAACGCCCTCTCTTACCGTACTCGGCTTCATAAAATCCATAGCAACCAAAAGCTGGTCACGAGTATATGTGCAATGTAAATCAAGCGGAAGGTCAAACCCCAAGTTCACGGTTTCATCCAAAAAATCAATTTTATTATAATTGTATTCAAGCAGGTCAATAAGTTCTTCAAGC
Source organism: uncultured Clostridia bacterium (assembly GCA_934486495.1). Taxonomy (GTDB): domain Bacteria; phylum Bacillota; class Clostridia; order UBA1381; family UBA1381; genus RGIG9115. Next base: position 2,772 of record CAKSPW010000029.1, on the reverse strand, counting down.
ATTTTTGGGCTGTCGGACAAGCCATAAATATTATCCGCAACCTCGCTTGAATTCCAATCATCAGCCGGCTTACCCCAAACCGTAACGTAAAACATTTGCATCATACGCTTTTCAATTTCTGATAACTTCTCAAAATCCGTATTATCAAGATTTTTAAGAATGCCGATTAAAAAAGTAATCCACCGCCTCGAATCGGCAAATGAAAAGCGTGCGAAAGCTTTTGTCATTGCATCCTCAGCCGGTTCGTCAAAATCATCTGTCACGTCAGCTCTTGCACAAAGCCTTGAAAAAGACGAATACTTGTACATCGCCCTTGCATCAATATGATAATAATCAAGAAAATTTGCGAGTGTAAGCTTTAATCCCGTATCTTCTTCAAACGTTGCAATACGCGAAACAAGCCCTGCCGTATTTCCATATGATGAACGAATATTTTCCAATATATACTTTGCCGCCTTTTTCTCAAGCTGAATATAACACCCTTTCGGAACAGACACAAAGCCGTCTTTAATTTCACGTGATACGCTTCGTGTTGTATTGGAAAGCAATGCCGAGAATTTATCTTCAAAGTTATATTTTTTATTTGCCTGTCCGATAAAATCAAGTACGGTTAAACAGTCCTTACCCTCCGACAAACGGAGTCCGCGCCCGAGCTGCTGCAAAAACACAGTCAGCGACTCGGTAGGACGCAAAAACAAAACTGTGTTTACTTCAGGAATATCAACACCTTCATTATAAATATCCACAACGAATATAAAACGAACCTTGCCCGAAACAAGATTTTCTTTTGCTGATTTTCTTTCTTCATCATGCGAATTTCCTGTCAAATACATAGACGGAATACCATGCTCGTTAAAATATTCGGTCATAAATGCGGCGTGTTCAATACTTACGCAAAATCCCAAGCCCTTAACAGCATCAATATCGGTAACATATTTTAAAAGTGAATTGACAATCAGATCCGCACGCTTGTTTGCGGCAAATCCGCTTAGAGTGTAAACACGGGACAATTCGCCTTCATCATATCCGCCCACCGACCATTTCAAGCTGTCGAGGTCTACCGTATCCGTCACACCAAAATACTGAAAAGGACACAACAGTTTTCTGTCAATTGCCTCCGGTAGTCTTATTTCGGCGGCAATTCGATTGTTAAAATAGGTCAAAATATTTTTGCCGTCCATACGCTCGGGCGTTGCGGTAAGCCCCAAAAGAATTTCCGGATTATAATATTCCAATAATTTTTGATATGTAGGTGCGGCCGCATGGTGAAATTCGTCCACAATAATATAATCATAAAAATCCGGGGTTGTTTTTTCGGTAAATTCCTTTGAATTAAATGTTTGAACCGATACAAACAAATTATCTATGCTGTCAGGCTTATGTTTACCCACATACATCTCGCCGAAATTAGCATCCTTTAATACCGCACGAAACGTGTACATACTTTGTGCGAGAATTTCTTCTCTGTGCGCAACAAACAACAGTCTGCAAGGCTTATCCGGATTTTGCTTTTGAAATCGTTTATAATCAAGCGCGGAAATAACCGTTTTTCCCGTTCCCGTTGCCGCAACGATAAGGTTTCTGTTATATCCCCTTATCTCACGCTCCGCATTGAGTTTGTCAAGGATTTCCTGCTGATAAGAATACGGCGTTATATCCACCGTATACATCTCGGGTTGTTTCTGTCATGATACTTTTCCGCATTTAATGCTTTTGCCAAGCGTTCTTTTTGTTCTTCATCATAGTATTCAAACTCATTTGAATTCCAATAGCTTTCAAAAGTTGCGGAAATCTTGTCAATTGTTTCCGGCAAGTCTTTTTTGGTGACCTTGACATTCCACTCAAGTCCGCTTGAGATAGCCGCATTTGAAAGATTCGACGAACCGACGTATGCCGTTGTAAAACCGGTATCACGATAAAACACATACGTTTTTGCATGCAAACGTGTACGCTTTGTGTCATAACTGACCTTTATTTGTGTATTCGGGAGCTTTCGCAATTCTTCAATTGCCTTTACATCGGTTGCGCCCATATATGAAGTAGTGATTATACGCAATTCTCCGCCGTTTTTTGTAAAGGCTGCAAGCTCATCAATGATTAGACGCAAGCCGCTCCATTTAATAAAAGATACAAGCATATCAATTTTGTTGCAGGATATTATTTCTTTTTTTAATTCGGTGTACATTTGCGGCTCGTGAATAGCACCGGTAAACAAACTGCTTTGTGCGATAGATGTTTCGGGGCGAATAATCTCAGCCTTTTCGTCAAGCGCCTGCAAACTGTTTTTCTTATCAAATAAAGATAGCAGCTGTTCGGCACGCTCCGCAACAGACATCTGCGAAAAGTCCGTCTCTTTTGTTTCATTCCCGATAACCGACACAAGCTTATTTACAAGGTCTACCTGCAAGGAAATATCACCGCCGTTATCGATAATATTTTCAAGCCCCTTTTCGACGACCTCTGTCATATACTTTGCCAGCACCTTAGAAGATTCCGCCTTGTCAATAGACGCTGTTTTAGACAGCTTATCTGTACATTTGGCAAGCTCCGAATTTAATTTGTTATTTATAACCTGTTCATATAATCCGTCCTTAAGCATACACACCTCCGAAATACAGCCCTTATGCCGATTTAGAATGCCTTTTCTTTCATTTCCGTATAGTTAACCAATTTATTAAAAAACAGCTGTTTAAAAAGTCAATCAACTTCTTAAACAGCCGTTTTTGGAGCTGGCAAGCGGACTTGAACCGCCGACCTACGCCTTACCAAGGC
>CAKSPW010000028.1 GCA_934486495.1 uncultured Clostridia bacterium | reverse complement strand
AATGAAAGCAGTAGCATCTGTTACATTTGACAACGCTTTTGCAGTTCACGACATTAAAATCATTGAAGGCCAAGAGAAGCTGTTCACGGCTATGCCGAGCAGAAAAACACCCGATAATGAGTTTAAAGACATCGCTCATCCTATCAATTCGGAAATGAGAAAGGCTTTAGAGTCTGCCATTCTCGACAAATATCAGGAATGCGTAAATGCTGCCGTTGAAGCGGAATAATACATATTCAGCACATTAAAAGCAGTTATCCATGCTCGGATGGCTGCTTTTTTCATTTTATACAAGACCGTAATGCTCGCAAATTGCGTGTGTTACACCCTCATCCTTAACGCATTTTGTGCAAAACTCAGCAACGGCGTCAAGCTCACTTACATGAATCCCCATCGCAACCGGATGACCGACAGCACGAAACATATCCAAATCATTTCCGCCGTCACCGAACGCATATGCGTTTTCCTTCGGGATATTAAAATAATCAAGAACCGCCTTAACGCCAACTCCCTTTGATATTCCAATCATATCCAAATCAACCGCCCTGCATGAGCGGTATCTGTGAATACTAACCTCTCCGTCAAACTCGGATTCAAACCTGTCAAGCTCCTCTTTGGTGTTATAATACACGCTCATTTTGTTAATTTTAAGCTCCGATTTTCCGTCATATTTTGTAAATATGCTTTTGGGCATGTGAAAAAGCTTTATAACATCCTCAAATGCCGTGTTCGGCTCTTTTGTGATATAAGAACATTTTTGCGTTTCAAGTGCGTAAAAAATATTATGCTCGTCCATATATGCTCTCAATCTTTTTTGCAAATCATCATCGTAATAAAGATTATGAATGCATTTACCTTCGCTTTCGACATATGCACCGTTGCTCGTAATTATCCCGGTAAAATAATTTGAAATTCCGGCAGTAAGTCTTTTTGTTCTGCCCGTTGTAAGATACGTAACAAATCCGTTTGCACGGAGCTTTTCAAGCGTGCGAAGAGTCTTATCGGTAGGAGAGTAAATCTGCTCCTGTTCATCGAGAATAGTTCCGTCACAATCGAAAAATAAAGCTCCCTTATACATTTTCCTTTTCCTTTCTGTCGTCCGACCAGCCGAGATTAACCGCCGTAAGTCTGTAAATCGGCATACCGGCCTCGGAAAAACGCTTTTCGTACTCCGTCATAACATTTTCCTCTATGGAGCTTGCGTGCAAATCAAACGTTATGTTCTCAAGCTTAAAATTTTCCCCGGCAAATGAATTGAGCGAAAACTCAAAAAGCGCACGGTTATCGGTTTTAAAACAAATATAGTCACCCTCGGGCAAAACCGCTTTGTATCTGTCAAGAAAATTCTTATGTGTCAGGCGGCGTTTTGCCTGCTTCCCCTTTTTCCACGGGTCCGAAAAATTAAGATAAATCCGTCTGATTTCACCGAATTTAAAAATGCTTTCCAAATTTTGCGCATCGGCGTCAATAAAGCGAACATTCTCAAGACCTGCCGCCGTTGCCTTTTCCATCGCCATAACAAGCACATCTTTTACCTTTTCTATTGCAATGTAGTTTACATCCTTATGAAGTGCCGCCATGCCGCATACAAAGTCGCCCTTTCCGCAGCCTATTTCAAGATGAATATCGTTATTGTTTCCGAATATTTCATGCCATGTGCCTTTACATTCCTCGGGATTTTTTATCCATAAATCGCTGCAGCGTTCCATACGCTCGCCGCAATTTTTCTTTTTTCTCATTCTCATAAAAGAAGTTACCTTTCCTTGTTCTTTGTTACCTTATAAAATTATACACCTAAAAAGGCGGTATGTCAATACCGCCCCGAAAAAATAAACATTTTGCCGAACTTATCGTGAAAGTCCTCTTTTATACATATCAAAAATGACATTCATTGCATCAACGGCATCGGTAAGCTTTATATACGAGTCCGCTTTACCCTCGCAGTAATCGTAAAACTCATTGATAACCACCTCATGCCCCGCCCCCCAATAGCTCTTTCCGGGAGTTATCATGCTGTCACGGCATATGACACGAGCATCATCACGGTAAATATCAAGGAGAATACCGTTTGTGTAGCTTAAAACATGACCGTTTTCATAAGAAACCTCTATTCTCATCGGCATATTGGTATTTAAGCAATTTGTAGCATAAAAGCAAGCGGTTGAGCCGTTTTTCATTTTTATAACAGCATCCGCCGTATCCTCCGCCTCAATAACGTCACCGAGCACTCTTGCGGCTGTTCCTCCGGACAGACTTTCGTATCCTCCGCCCAAAAGACAAATTAAATCAATCATGTGAATTGCCTGATTTATCAAAAGCGCACCGCCCTCTGTTGCCCATTTTCCTCGCCATGAGTCTGCCTCATAGTACTCCTTTGTTCTGTGCCACGTAAGAAATGCGCAGATTGATACCGTTTTTCCGTAGCCGCCGCCATCCGATATTTTTCTGAGCATTTCAAAGCACGGATTTTTTCTGTTTTGAAGCATAACGCAAACCTTATCGGAATTTTTGTCGCAAAGCAAAGATTGCATTTGTTCGACCGTGATACCGACAGGCTTTTCAAGTACAACATATTTCCCGGCTGAAAGCGCCTTTTTCGTCATCTCCGCATGAAGAAAATGAGGTGTGCAAATATGCACAACATCAAAATCACCGTCACTTAAAGCTCTATCAAACGAGGTGTACTTTTGCACATCGTAATCCTTTATTTTCTCTGCCGATATGTCGCACACCGCACTGAGCGAGCCTCTTTTTTTAAGTGCAGCAGCATGAATAGGACCTATCGCACCGCAGCCGACAACACATCCTCCGAGCATATTAAACAAATCCTTTCGCAGTTAAATTGTTATAGCTTATCTTAAGGCTTTCAAACGGATCTCTCTTGCATATATCCTGCTCGACAAAAGCCGCCTTAACTCCCGCTTTTTCGCAGGCATTTATAATTGCGTCAAAGTCGAGGTTTCCCTCCATAACTTCTGCCATTTCAATATTCATAATGTTTATTGCCAAATCCTTAAAATGCACGATTTTTGCACGCTTTCCGAGTCCCTCTATAACGGCAGCGGGATTTTGTGCCGCATAAGCGAGCCAATAAACATCGACTATAAAGTCAATATCCGTTTCGTCCTTTAAAATATCGAAAATATATTTACCCTTTATTTTCATAAACTCGAAGCAATGATTATGATACGCAAATGTAAAACCGCTCTTTTTTAAGGTATCCGACGCACGGTTTGCAATTTTTATAAATTTGTTTATTCCGTCCTCCGTCAGGTAATCGTGATGCATTGATCCGAGTCCGCATATATCACAGCCGAGCGCACTGTGATAATCAATCACTTTGTCCAAATCATCTCTGTATTCCTCAAAAGGTCTGTGTGTGCATATAATTTCAAGAGAGTATTTATCGCAAATTTCCTTAACCCTCGCCGGTGCAACGTCACCTATCCCCGAAACCTGAACTGTTTTATATCCGATGTCTGAAATTTTTTTCATCGACAAATCAAAATCATTTTCGTTTTTGCAATAATCTCTTATCGTATAAAGCTGTGCTCCTATTCTTTTGTCCATATTCAAGCCCTCCTTAATAAGTGTTTTCTGTGTTTGCGGTTATTTGTATTTCTTTTTTAACCGTCTTTGAATTTTTGATTTTTTCTTTCAGGATATCGTAAAACTCATCGTGCGGGAAGTTCTCCGTATCTGCCCAGCCGCCGGTCCATGCAGAGTAATGAATGGCATTTGAAATTGTCAGTCCGTTTATCCCCTCATATCCCGGTGCAAGCAGTTCCGAGCCTGTAAGAAGTGCCTTTGTAAAGTCACGGAGAATAAGAACATGACCCTGCTCGCTCGGTACCGATATCGGTATTTCGCATTTCCAACACTCGGGACGACCGAATACAGCTTTATTTGTTTTATTAAACTCTCTTTCCGAAATAACGTTTCTGTCAAATATCATCTTGTCATTTTCTATAACAATTCTGCCCATATCGCACGCAACCTCAAGCCTGTTTGTTCCCGGTGCCTCTCCCGTTGACGTTATGTACGTGCCTGTCGTTCCGTTTTCGTACTCCATAAATGCCGTTACATCGTCCTCAACCTCAATATCGTAATACTTACCGAACGATACATGGCTCATTACTCTCTTTGGCATTCCGAAAATCCACTGCCAAAGGTCAAGCTGATGCGGATTTTGATTAATAAGCGCACCGCCGCCCTCTGTTTTCCATGTTGAACGCCATGTACAGCTGTCATGATAAAACTGCGGTCTGTACCAATCGGTTATAACCCAGCTGATGCGCTTAATACTTCCGAGTTCACCGCTTTTGACAAGTGTTCTAAGCTTCTGATACACGGGATTTGTTCTTTGATTGTACATTATCCCGAACAGCTTCCCCGATTTTTTTGCCGCCTCGTTCATCTGAAGAACCTGCTTTGTGTAAACTCCGGCAGGCTTTTCCGTTATAACGTTAATACCGTTTTCAAATGCGTCAATCGCAATAGGGGGATGCGAATAGTGCGGAACGGCAATTATAACAGCGTCAACAAGTCCGCTCGTTATCAAATCATGCGATGACTCAAAAACGGGAACATCGGGATATTTGCTTTTTGCATACTCCCTTCTCTGCTCCGAAATATCACATATTGCCGCAAGCTCCATCTTCGGAACCTTCCCGGCGTACACGTTAGCCGCATGAGATGAACCCATGTTTCCGATACCTATTATACCAAATCTTACTTTTTCCATCTTATTTCTCCGCTTCCTTTAAAACTTTTAACAATGCGTCATGTGCTGTTTTAAATCTTTCAAACGGCGTTAAATCGCTGTCTGCCAAACTTGTATCGCCCTCCTCAAGCGCCGAAAATCCGTTGAAATCTCCAAGGTGCGGCTCAAGACTCAAAAATCCCTCATATCCGTTGCGTGAAAGTCTGCATAACACTTCCTTAATGTTTCCCATACCGTATCCGCACGGAACAACAACTCCGTTTTCGCAAGCATCCTTTATATGCACATATTCAATATACGGCAAAAGCATTTCAAACGCATCGGGATATACCTTCTGACCAACCTGAACAAAGTTTGCAAAATCAAATACGGCACGCAGGCTTTCGGAGTTCACGCTCTTTAAAATATCGGCACATCTTTGGGCATTGTCACCGTAAATCCCTTTTTCGTTTTCATGCAAAAGAATAAATTCTCTTTTCTCGGCAAGCGCAGTCATTGCCCTCATTCTTTTTATTACCTCATCCCGATTCTTTTCATACTCTCCGTCAACGTAAAAGCTGAATACCCGAATATATTTTGTATCGAGAATTTCCGCAACGTCCATAACGTGCGACAAAAGGCTCAAATGCGGCGAAAATTCGTCCTTAATATTAATTTTCCCGATAGGCGAGCCGACTGATGAAACTCTTATCGAGCTTTTATCCATTTTATCCTTTACTTCTCTTGCCTTATCAAGCGAGATTTCCGATATGTTTTCACCGTCTATCCCGCGCGGCTCAAAAAAGTTTATTCCGAGCTTTTTAAGACCTTCAAACTGTTCGTCGATATTTGCACTGATTTCATCAGAAAAACCGGATAGTATAAATTTACTCAATTCAAAATCACCTCATATATCTTTTTTTAAATAATATCACAATTTTTTTATATTTTCATTATTAATATTGATAAATATATTGAAAAAATTGATTTTTTATGATATAATTCACTATATCATATTTAATGAGGTAAGAAAACTTAACGCAAGTCTCCGGCAGGATTATATTGTCCGTGCGCTGTTTTTACTCTGTTTATACGGAAATGTACAAGGGATTTTATTATTCCATCTCCTGCCGATAAGAAATTTAACTGCTGTTTATGCCGTCGCAGGGCGGAGAAATGGAGATTATCATGAAAGATGAAGTTTTTGTCAAGCAAATTACAGATGATAAATTTGATTACAGGCATTCAAAAACATACGAAAACACGAACGACACTTTTTATCTTCACAATCACAATGATATGTTTGAAACGCTTATTTTTGTTTCCGGAAAAGCGGATTTTACCGTTGAAGGCTCTACGTACAGTATGAAAAGCGGAAATATATTAATGGTAAGCCCGAATGAAATGCACAGAATGAGGGTTGATTTTTCGCATGCCTACGAAAGAATAGTACTTATGACTCACAAAAGCTTTTATGACTCCATGCCGCAGCTCGGGCAAATATTTGCGCAAAGAAAGCCGGGAGAAAACAACGTAATCGACATATCCGACGCCGACAGAAAAATTATTTTCGATATATGCAAAAAAATAGAATACTACAACGACAGCTTCCCCGATAACGATATAAAAAAAGAAGTGACAAAAAACCTTGTAACAGAGCTTATTTACGTGCTTGCCTGTTCAAAACACATACGTGTCGAAACGGCGCAGGAGGATGAAAGAATGAAAAAAATACTTTCATACATAAATGAAAATCTTTGCGAAAAGCTCACTTTGGAAATAATAGCAAACAAGTTTTTTATAAATAAATATCATCTTTGCCGAATTTTCAAAGTTTCCACGGGTATGACGGTAAAAAAATACATAAACTACAAACGTCTTTTGCTTGCAAACGATTTGCACGCAAGCGGAAAAAATCTCACCGAAGCCTGTTTTTCATCGGGATTTGAAAACTACTCGACCTTTTACAAGCTCTATAAGGACTTTACCGGCGATTGCCCGCGCCGCGGAGGAAATATAATAATGCAAAAGCCGCACAAAGACCTAAAATAACACCTATAAAATCAATTAAAACGTCTGTCACGAGCGAACCGCGCCCGTCAGAAAAAAGCTGGAGCGTTTCGTCAGCGCACGCCGTAAGCAGTCCGCAAAGAAGTGCGGCCGAGGCTTTCTCCCAAAGATTATAGCCGAGAGAGCGTATAAAAAGACTGACAAAAAGCGTTTGCACGGCAAACTCCGTTATGTGTGCCGCCTTGCGGACAATTACGGTTATAAACCCTATATCGCTTTGTGACATTTCCTTTGCACCGAAAAACTCTGCCGCACTCTTTACCATATTGACAAAAACACTGCTGTCCTTTGTTGACAATTCCGCAGTTTTTAAAGAATTTAAAAAAATAAAAAGCGTTGCGAGCAGTGAAAGCGCAAAAAATATTATCTGTTTTCTTTTCATAATCAATCACCGAATAAATAAAGTATTTGCTTTAAATTATATATTATCTTGCCCTCTTTTTCAAGCATTTTTCAAAAAAGTTTACATTTCGGGTCTTTTTCGGGTGTTAATTTAATCTTTATGTAACATTTTCATATTTTTTTAATATTTGTGGTGTTGACTTTTTTGTGATTTTAATGTATTATATAATAAGGTAGGTTTACTATGCCTGCCCAAGAGCAAGGATTACGAAAGGACAAATATATGTTTAATTATATAAAAGGCACATTTGTATCCTCCGGCGACGGTTTTGTCGTTATAGAAAACGGAGGGATAGGCTATACCGTTTATACCTCGCTTAACACCATAGGCAAAATAAGCGGTAAGGAAAATGCAAAGCTGTACACATATCTGTATTTAAGGGAAGGAATTATGGATTTGTACGGTTTTGCAACAGAGGAAGAAAAAACGATGTTTTTAAACCTCATATCAATATCCGGCGTAGGACCGAAAGCAGCAGTTTCCATACTGTCTGTTGCCGCTCCCGAAAAAATTGCACTTGCGATTTTAACCGCAGACTACAAGCTTATCCAAAAAGCACAGGGAGTTGGTGTAAAGGTTGCGCAGAGAGTTGTTATGGAGCTTAAGGACAAGCTTAAAAATACCGTTGACGTATCGGCCGTTTCCGAGCAGAGCGCAGAAGTTGTGCTCGGCGGCAGTGTTGACGAAGCATTCGGTGCACTTCTCGTTTTGGGTTATTCGGAGACGGAGGCAAAAAAAGCACTTTCCGGTGCCGACGCATCTGAAACAACGGAAGAAATAATTAAATCGGCACTAAAGGCTTTGCTTTAAATTCATTTTAGAAATGGGGATTTTAATTGTTTAACGATGAGGAAGAACGCATTCTCACAAGCGGATTTATCTCCGAAGATTCGGAAATAGAAACGGGCTTGCGTCCTAAAAGACTTGACGAATATATAGGTCAAAACAAGGTAAAAGATAATCTTTCCGTTTACATAAAAGCGGCGCTTGAGAGAAGAGAGGCACTCGACCATGTTTTGCTCCATGGCCCTCCGGGTCTCGGAAAAACAACGCTTGCAGGCATAATCGCAAACGAAATGGGTGTAAATATACGAATAACAAGCGGTCCCGCAATTGAAAAAGCAGGTGACCTTGCCGCCATACTTACAAATCTTTCGGAGCATGATATTTTGTTCATAGACGAAATTCACCGTATGTCGAAAACCGTTGAGGAAATTCTCTATCCGGCAATGGAGGACTATGCACTCGATATTATAATCGGAAAAGGGCCGTCAGCAAGGTCAATACGGCTTGATTTGCCGAAATTTACGCTTATAGGCGCTACAACACGTGTGGGACTTCTTTCCGCACCGCTGAGAGATCGTTTCGGAGTAATAGAACGTCTTGAGCTTTATAAAAAAGAAGATCTTGAAACGATTGTTAAGCGTTCGGCAGGTCTTTTGGACGTTGAAATAGACGGCGGCGGTGCAGCCGAAATTGCGTCACGTTCAAGAGGGACGCCTCGTATCGCAAACAGATTTTTAAAGCGTGTCCGAGATTTTGCACAGGTAAAGTACAACGGAAAAATCACAAAAGAAGCGGCAGATGACGCACTCGAAAATATGGAGGTTGACGGTCTCGGTCTTGACAGCACCGATCATAAAATGCTCAAAACCATGGTTATGACATTCGGCGGCGGCCCGGTCGGTCTTGAAACGCTTGCGGCAACAATAGGCGAGGAGCCGTCAACTCTTGAGGATGTTTACGAGCCGTATCTTTTGCAAATAGGATTTATTACGAGAACACCGCGCGGCAGAATGGCAACAGATGCTGCATTTGCTCATTTGGGCATTGCTCACGGTGGAAACGAAGGAGAATGACAGTAATGAAGAAAAGACTAATTTTTTTTGTAATATGCTTATCCATGTTTTTTCAAATTTGCGCAAGTGCGCTTACAATCCAGTATGACGGAAAAACCGAGGAATACACAGGCTCTGTTTTCCGTCTTTCGGTAAACGGAAAATATCCGACACTTCCGCTGTCTCCGATTATATTTAACGACCGTGCATTGGTGCCGGTACGGGAAATATTTGAAACGCTCGGAGCAAAAGTGGTGTATGAAGAAAAAACAAAAAGCATTGACATTTCATATTACGACAATAAAGTAACGCTTTATATCGGCAAATCATTTGCGTATATAAACGGCAAAAAGGCGAATATTCCCGACGGAGTTGCGCCAAAGCTTATAAACAAGGTCGGTGAGCCGGCAAAAACGATGGTTCCGGTAAGATTTATTTCCGAAAGCCTTAACTTTAATGTTGACTTTAAAAACGATACAATTTTCGTATCAAACGGAGATGATGTTGCAGAAAGCACCCCGCAGCCGACTGCCGCACCGACACAGACTCAGGCACCGCAGGCCGACACGGAAATTACAGGCCTTACGTATTCAAAAAGCGGAAACGACCTTTCGGTAAAGCTTCTTACAACACAAAAGGTAAACACTCCGAAAAGTTTTTCTCTCAATGACCCGATAAGACTTGTTGTCGATATTCCGGGCGCAATTGTAAAAACATCGAAGAATTTATATGAGGTAAACACCGCCGGAGTATCCAAAATAAGGCTTGGATACGACAGTGATCGTGCAAGGATTGTATTCGACTGTGAAAAATCCGGTAAGGTTAACGTAAGCGTCAGCGATTATTCGGTAACGCTCACCGTTTCGGGTGCCGGATCGACAGCGCAGTCCCCCTCCGCTACTCAAACACCAAAACCGACCGCAACTCCGTCCTCCGGAGGAAGCATTTCAAAAATCCCGACCGCAACATACGACAGCTCCGCAAAGCTCATCGTAATAGACGCAGGTCACGGTGGCTCGGATGCTGGCGCAAACAGAGAATATAACGGAACAAGAGTAAACGAAAAAGACCTCACGCTGTCAATCGCTCTTAAAACTCGCGATATACTCAAAAGTAACGGCTACAACGTGCAAATGACGCGTGAAACCGATACATATCCGACTCTTACCGCAAGGGCGCAGTTTGCAAATGACGCAAATGCGGCAATATTCGTAAGCATACATATAAACTCCGCCGAGAGCCAAGAAGCAAGCGGAACGGAGGTATATTACGCACCGCTTAACAACGGTACCGAATACGGAGTTAAAAGCAGTACGCTTGCAAAGGCAATGCTTGATAATCTCATAAACGGTCTTTCATCAAGAAACAGAGGCGTCAAGTCTGCAAATCATCTTGTAACACGCACATCGCTTATGCCTGCGTCACTCGTTGAAATTGGCTTTATTTCAAACGAGGCAGAAACTGAAAAAATGTGTTCCGCAAGCTATCAGCAAAAAGCCGCACAGGCAATAGCAAGCGGAATAATAAGCACACTTGAAAAAATTAAAATACCGTCCGCCGAAAAGCGAAAAGAGCTTTCCGAGCAGAGAAAAAAAGATATAGAAGAATGGGAGAAAACAAGATAAATATGAAGAAAAGTGATTTTTACTATGACCTTCCCGATGAGCTTATCGCACAAGAACCTCTTAAGGACAGAAGCTCATCAAGACTTATGCTTTTAAATAAAACAACAGGCGAAACGGAGCATAAGCATTTCCGAGATATACTCGATTTGCTCAATGCCGGTGATACACTTATACTAAACGACACAAAGGTTATTCCGGCAAGACTTTACGGAAAGAGAGAGGATACGGGAAGCCCCATAGAGTTTTTGCTTTTGAACAAGAAATCTCTTACCGACTGGGAAGTGATTTTAAAGCCCGGCAAGCGTGCAAAGCCGGGACATCGTTTCGTATTCGGCAACGGTGAGTTAAAGGCTGAAGTGCTTGATATTGTAAACGAAGGAAACAGACTTGTACGGTTTGAATATGAAGGTGTGTTTGAGGATATTTTAAACAGGCTCGGAGAAATGCCGCTTCCTCACTACATAACGCACAAGCTTGAAGACCCTAACCGCTATCAGACCGTTTACGCAAAGCACGACGGTTCTGCCGCAGCACCGACCGCAGGACTTCATTTCACACGTGAACTGCTCGATAAAATAAAAGAAAAAGGCGTAAATATAGGATATGTCACGCTTCATGTCGGGCTCGGAACATTCAGACCCGTTAAGGCTGATGAAATAACGGATCACAAAATGCATTCGGAATTCTATATAATAACCGATGAAGTGGCAGACCTTGTAAACAAGACAAAGGAAAACGGAAAAAGAGTTATATCCGTCGGCACAACAGCAACACGTGTCCTCGAAACCGTAGGCGCAAACGGACTTCCCTTAAAGGCAGACAGCGGATGGACGGATATATTTATTTACCCTGGCAAAAAGTTTAACGTAATCGACGCTCTTATAACAAATTTTCATCTCCCCGAGTCGACTCTTATAATGCTTGTAAGCGCACTCGCCGGCAGAGAAAATGTTTTAAATGCATATAACGAAGCCGTAAAAGAAAAATATAGGTTTTTCTCATTCGGCGATGCAATGTTTATCTGTTAACAAGGAGGAAGTAATGAAAAAAATAATTTCACTTTCAATTATTATAGCTACTCTTTTCTCATTTACTCCGTCATATGCGGCAACAAATGGGAAAACGAAGCTGTCAGCAGAGCTTAAGAGGCTTTACGAAAAATATGACGACAGCGATTATACCGATGAAAACAAGGAAAAGCTCGACAACGCATATAAGGCGGGGCTTGAAGAAATAAACAATTCGTTTGATACAACAGAAGCATACAACGCACTCAACAGCGCAGCCGAAAAGATGATTTCCGTTGACCACAAGGGCAGAAGCGCAAAAATTTATCTTTCGGTTGAAAAAACCGTTCTCGGGCAAGGCTTTGTGATAATGCCGCAAATTGTCAAAACAAGAAAATACGAAAGAGCCTCACAGGTTTTGGTTGATTTTTTGGACGATTATTTTAACGAAGAAAAAAACGCATACTCTTTCAGCGGAACAATTGAGCATAATTTCGAGCTTACGGGAATAAAAGAAGATTATGTTGACAAGGGCGAAGAAGAGGAGTACAGAGTTCCGACATACCTAAGAAGCTATGTCGGCGATTACTACAAAACACCGTCGGACAGATTTAAGCTCAAAAAGGGTGACTATACGCCGGAGAGCCGATTTGTTCTTATGGTAACGAATGAATTTCCGAACGTAAACCCGTCAGCCGTTCCTGTTGTCGAGGAGGACGTTTTAAGATGGCAGTTTTCGGTATACGGAAACGGAGCAGATCTCGGCGCAGATACCGTCATGTCGGAAAAACCGCTCAGAAGAATTACGGACAAAGACGAGCTCATAATGACATTTGCCGAGTTCCATGCAAAAAATGATGTGGATGCACTGCTTAAAACAGAGGAAAATCTGACGCTTTACAAAAAGGCGCTGACCGTTCTTTATAACCCTGCCTCCGCACAAACCGCAGTTGACAGAGCGGTTGACAAGCTTCTTCAAATAAAGCCGTCATCCGCCGAACCTTCACCATCACCGGCGCCATCCGAAAAACCGTCTGAAAAACCGACGGAAGAACCTACTGAAAAACCAACCGAAACCCCATCCCCCACTCCCGAGCCGACAGATTTTTCGGATGTGGCGAAAGACCATTTTGCGTATGAGGCAATAAGCCATCTTACTTCTGAGGGGATTTTAAACGGCATGGGTGACAACAGATTTGCCCCCGACGAAAAAGTTACAAGAGCCGAATTTTCCGTAATGCTTATGAGAAGCGCAGGCGGTGACTACTCCGGCGTATCAACTCCGTTTTCGGACGTATCAGAGGACGACTGGTTCTGCGGCGGCGTATCATATTCGTTTAAAAACGGCATAACAACAGGAGTAACTCAAACAACATTTTGTCCGAATGACAACATCACAAGAGAAGATTTGTGCGTAATGCTCGCAAGATTTATGAAAAAATCACCGCAAGGCGAGTACACACCGTTTTCGGACGATGCTAAAATCAGCGACTATGCAAAGGACGCTGTATATCTTATGAAACAGCTCGGAATTGTGTCCGGTAAAGCAGACAATGAATTTGTGCCGAGCGACAACGCAACTCGTGCCGAAACGGCAAAAATACTCTACGGTGCACTAAGCGCCATTAAACAATAAAGCGCTCTACGGCGCACCAATTACAAAAAACGGAGAATAAGTATGAAAAAGCTTAAAAAATGCATTATTGTTTCGCTGATTCTTTCGATATTATTTGCAATATCCGCCGTTGTAAAAGCCGATATAAAGGTTTTGGTAAACAACGAGCCTGTTTTGTTCGATTCAAAACCGATTATAAAGGACGGCAGAACGCTTGTACCGCTTCGTGCCATATTTGAAAAACTCGGCGCAACAGTCGATTGGAACGACAGTGAAAAAACAATTAATGCTTTAAAGGATGATAAGACACTGCTTCTTACAATAGGCAGCAAGGCGGCATTCGTAAACGGAGAGAGAAAGGAGCTTGATGTTGCGCCGGAGATTTCGGGCGGCAGAACTCTTGTTCCCGTACGATTTATCGGCGAAAGCCTTGAATGTACCGTAAATTGGGACGATAAAACAAGAACGGTAAACATATATGAAAAAGGCTTTGTTTTAAATAAACTGCGGATTCATTACCTTGATGTCGGTCAGGGCGACAGCGAATTTATAGAACTTCCGAGCGGAAAAACCATACTCATTGACGCAGCAAACCCTGATGACGGTGAGAAAATAGGCGACTATATCCACTCTCTCGGTTATCAGAAAATAGATGTTCTCATTGCCACCCACCCTCATGCAGACCATATAGGAGGCATGGAATACATTGTAAATCACTTTGAAATCGGCAAGGTTTATATGCCGAATGCTGTCAGCTCTACATCAACCTTTACAAAGCTTTTAAATGCGATAGACAAAAAGAACATAGAAACAATTGAGGCTAAAAAAGGTGTAAAAATAGACGACAATCTTTGCGATTTGGAGTTTTTATCACCAAACCGCAAGGAGTATAAAAACCTTAACAACTATTCGGCGGTCCTTAAAATAACATACGGCAACACAAGCTTTTTATTCATGGGTGACGCCGAAAAAGAAGCGGAGAACGAAATAAAGGCCGATGTAAGCGCCGATATTATAAAAATCGGTCATCACGGCTCGTCAAGCTCGTCGGGTGAAAGCTTTATTAAACGGGTAAATCCGAAATTTGCGGTAATATCATGCGGCTTGAATAATTCATACGGTCATCCGCATGAAGAAACAATCTCGCTTTTAAATTCACTCGGTGTTGTCGTTTTAAGAACGGATGAGCTCGGTACAATTGTTGCCGAAAGCGGCGGTGAGGCGGTTTTGGTCAATAAATCATCATATCCGATAAAGGAAAACGCACCTCCGTCCGACTTTGAAAACACAGCGCCCAACACAACCGACGCTCCATCTGTTGCCCAGCAAAACGAACCTGTGCAAAAAGCTGACGGCAACACGACAGTTTACGTTACAAGCAAAGGTAAAAAATATCATTCGGACGGCTGCAGCAGTCTTAAAAAGAGTAAAATTCCAATTACACTCTCCGAAGCAAGGCTTGAATACTCACCATGCTCAAAATGCCACCCTCCGGAATGATTAAATTTTGCAAAATCGGTTAAAATTATATACAGAAGCTGCTGCATATCAGTTGCGGCAGCTTTTATATTAGTTTAAAATCGGAGGTATTGTTTATGCATTTGAGAACGGATTTAGCGTCGGAAGCACATGAAATATCTAAAGGCAAGGCAAAGGAAATAGACGGTGTTTTATCGGACAGTCAACAATTTGAGGATTTGGAAATCACAACCGTTGAGGTTACAAACGAAAGAGGCGCTGCCGCTATTGAAAAATCAATCGGTAAATATATCACAATAACCGTACCTGATATAAAATACTCACAGCAGTCCTACGAAAAAGCGTCCGCCGCACTTGCGACCGAAATAAAGCTTTTGGGAAACATGACAAAGGAAACAAAAACGCTCGTTGTAGGGCTTGGGAACTATGATGTAACCCCTGACAGAATCGGTTGTCTTACGGTATCGCAAATCATGGTTACACGTCATATGAAAAAGCACGCTCCCGAAATATTCGGTGACGAAATAAGCTCCGTATGCGCAATATCTCCCGGTGTTCTCGGCACAACGGGAATGGAATCGTCCGATATTGTAAAAAGTATTGCAGATAACCTAAAGCCTGACCTGATAATTGCAATCGATGCATTGGCTGCTGCCGATTACTCAAGAATAGGTACTACAATTCAATTATCCGACGCCGGTATTCAGCCGGGTGCAGGGATAGGCAATAACAGAAATGCGCTAAACAAAGCTTCTCTGGGAATACCCGTAATAGCTGTCGGTACTCCGACTGTTGTCGATGCTTCCGCCATAACGAACGGAGAAAATACCGAGCCGCTTATGGTTACGCCCAGAGATATAGATCTAATCGTCAAAAAATGTTCAAAAGCGATTGCATCCGGCATAAATCTCGCATTGCAGGACTCAATGACTTTGAGCGAAATTGAAGAATATGTCGGTTAAATGTTGACAACAGGAAAAATAAGGTGTATAATAATATAAAATGTGCCGCAAAATGCGGTGAAACGGAGGATTAAAATGCAGAAAATAAATGATAGTATAACACTTCATTATATACCGATGAAAAAGCTTAAAACATCGACAATAGGCGTTTACATTCACAGACCGCTGACAGCGGATGATGCATCAAAAAACGCAATTATACCGAGGATTCTAAAGCGTGGCTGCGCTCTTTGTCCGAGCCGTGAGGAAATTGAAAATTATCTGGACGAATGCTACGGTGCGGAGCTTCGAGGCGGCTGCTTTAAAAAGGGTGAGGATCAGGTTATATACTTTACGCTCGAATCCATAACGGAAAAATACGCTCCCGATGATGAACCTATTTTTGAGAAAATGCTTGCTCTTATGATGTCGGTTATTTTTGAGCCGATAGAGGAGTCGGGTGGTTTTTCCGAGGAATTTGTCCGTCAGGAAAAGAAAAACGCCATAGAGGCGATAGAAAGTATTAAAAACGATAAGCGTTCATATGCCTCGCACAGATGTGTCGAAGAAATGTGCAAAGGAACGGCGTATGCTGTCGCATCGTACGGCACAACGGACGGAATAAACGATACGGATTCGAAATCGCTGTACGAGTATTATAAAAACATGATTTTCAAATCAGGTATAGACATCTTTATTTCCGGCGAATGTGATGAAGAAAAAACGGCGGAACTTATTAAAAAGCATTTACCGAACAACAGCTTTACAAAGTCGAACATCAAAATCGAGGGAATACTTCAAAAGAGCGGTGATGTAAACTATATCGAAGAAAAAATGGACGTAACTCAGGGCAAACTTTCCATGGGATTCACAACGGGAATAGACAGAGCCTCGGACGATTATTACTGCCTTATGGTTGCAAACAGTATATTCGGCGGCGGCGCACACTCAAAGCTTTTCAACAACGTTCGTGAAAAGCTGAGTCTTTGCTACTATGCATCGTCCTCCGTTGACAGATACAAAACGTTTATCGTTGTAAATGCCGGAATAGAATTTGAAAACTATCAAAAGGCTTATGATGAAATACTACACCAGCTTGAAACTGTAAAAAAAGGCGATATATCCGAGCTTGAATACGTATCGAGCATAAATGCAATAGTAAACTCCCTTAAATCGTGCTTTGACGACCAATACGCAATGCAAAGTTATGAGCTGTCAGAATGCATTTTAAAAACGGGTATCGGACTTGAAGATGCAATCGAGAAAATAAAAAGCGTCACGATAGACGACGTTGTAAGAGTATGGAAGAACGTACGTCTTGACACTGTATATTTCCTGAAAGGAGCTGACGCACAATGAAACAAATAAAAGTCGGAGTAACGGGTGAGGTACTGTACCATAAAAAACACGAAAGCGGACTTGATGTATATATAATGCCACGAAAGGATTACAGAGCAGGATATGCAATATTCGGTACAAAGTACGGATCGGTTGACTCGGAATTTATAGTACCCGGAGATAAGGATGTTACGGTTGTTCCCGACGGTATTGCCCATTATCTTGAGCATAAAATGTTTGACCAGCCCGACGGCAGCAATGTTTTTGACAAATTTGCGCGTTTGGGCGGCAACGCAAACGCCTTTACTTCATTTAACACGACCGCATATCTTTTTTCGGCAGCTGACAATATGCTCGAAAACCTTGCCGTTCTTCTTGATTATGTTCAAAGCCCATATTTTACCGAAGAAACGGTCGGAAAAGAACAGGGCATTATAGGTCAGGAAATAAAAATGTACGACGACAGCGGCACGTGGAGAGTATTTTTCAACCTCTTGGGTGCGCTGTACCAAAAGCATCCCGTTAAAAAGGATATTGCCGGGACGGTTGAAACGATAAGCCACATCACTCCAGAGCTTCTTTACAAATGCTACAATACATTTTACAATTTATCAAACATGATGATTTTCATAACAGGTGACGTAGACCCCGAAAAGGTTGAAAAATGCATTGATGACGGAATAAAAGTGTCTAAACCGTTTGATGAGGAGATTAAAAAGATATATCCCAATGAGCCTAAGGCACTTGCAAAAAAATATGTAGAGCAGTCGCTCAGTGTTGCAATGCCGCTGTTTATGATAGGTTTTAAGGATAACGATACGGGCTACTCGGGAAATAAGCTTCTTAAAAAATATATAGAGGTTTCAATAATAAATAAAATGCTTTTTTCAAAAGGAAGCGAGCTGTACAAAAAGCTATCCGACATGGGTATTATAAACGACAGCTTTTCCGCAGACTACACAGCTCAGCCGGATTACGGTCATGTTCTTTTTGAGGGCGAATCATCAGATGCTCAAAAGGTGTTTGAGATAATGAAAGAGTATATCGGAGAAAAGCTTAAGTCGGGTATTGATAAATCCGAATACGAGCGCACAAAAAAGGTTGTTTGGGGAGATTATATCAGAAGCTATAACGATGTTGAGGAATTTTCGCATTCGTTTTTAAATATGTATATGATGGGCTCTATGTATACCGATTTTGAAAAGGTATACGAGGATATAACCTTTGCGGACGTAAAGGCAAGATTTGCCGATTTATATAACGAGGAATATGCCGCACTTTCGGTTGTAAACCCGGTATAAAAATCAATATTTTAAAAGAGGACAGCGACGCTGTCCTCTTTTGGTTGGTGCCTGCTGCGAGGTAATCACAAATTTAAGCGTTTGCAGCACCGTTCTTTTTCTGCTTTTTCAAAAGCTTTTTTTGATGTCTTAACTCAAAAGATGTATAAACTGTAGGTATAAACAACAGTGTTAGGAATGTACCCACACACAATCCTCCGCAAAGCACAACGGCAAGCGGCTGCATCATTTCAGCACCGTCGGCTCTTGAAATTGCCATAGGTAAAAATCCGAGAACCGATGTAAGCGATGTCATTAAAATCGGACGCATACGTGTTTTACCTGCATAAACAATAAGGTCGATTGTCGACATTTCGGGATTTTCCTTCTTCGCGGTATTTGCAAAGTCGATAAGCACTATTGCGTTATTAACTATTATACCCACAAGCATAAGTATTCCTATACAGCCGACAACGGACAGCGGACTTCTCGCTATCACAAGCGCAAGCACGACACCGATCATGGCAAGCGGTACGGTAAAGAGAATAATAAACGGCTGTTTAAGATTTTCAAACTGTGCACACATTACCATATACATAAGGAGAATACCGAGAAGTATTGCAATGAACAACGATTTCATAGCATCCATCATAACCTTAAAGCTTCCCGCACTTTCCTTTGTAACGCCCTCGGGAGTGGGAACGTCCTTCATTTTCTTTTCAAAATCTTTATTAACCTGCTGCATATTTGTACCGAAAATTTTTGCCGTAAGAGTGTAGACTCTCTTTTGGTCAACTCTTTGCAGCGTTGTACTGCCCTGCTCAACCGTTACATCCGCAATATCCGAAAGTGCAACCCACTGACCGGTTGTAGTCTTAATTCTCAGTGTTTTAAGCGCATTGTAATCGGTTATATAATTTTCCGGGTAAACTATCTGTATATTGTATTCCGAACCGTTATCCATGTATTTTGATGCTGTTGTATCTTTAATAACTCCGCTTATCGCATTTGACACCGCACCTGTTGTCATGCCGTATGCCGCTGCCTTTTCAGCATTGAGTTTAACTCGCAGTTCATACTGTGTGTCCGAAATGGACGTTGACGTTTCTGTAACGCCTTTTACGGACTTGAGTGCATTTTCGGCACTTAATACATAATCCTTAAGGTCGTCCTCGTTTGCGGCTGTGTAGTTAAACTGAACCTCATCGGATGACATCGACATTGATGTATTTGAAGCCTCAACGGAAATATCGGCACCTGTTATATTTTTAAGACTGCTTCTTATATCGTTTGAAACCTCATCGGTTGTTTTCTTTCTGTCATCCTTCAGCGTAACAGTAAGAGATGCATTGTTTCCGCTTAAGGCACCGAGACTGCCCGCCATACCGCCCGAGCCGACGTTTGCGAAAATAGTTTTTACATCCTCGTTATTTTCCAAAATACCTTCAATTTCTCTTGTGATTTTATCCGTTGTTTCAAGCTTTGAGCCGGGCGGAAGTTCAATACCCACCGAAACAATACCCTCGTCTGATGACGGCATAAGAGTCATTCCCTGCCCTGCGAGAACTATAAGGCTTAAAACAAATATACCCAGCGTTACGGCAATAGTCTTTTTTCTGTGCACAAGCAGTTTCCTAAGGATTTTTTCGTATATGCGATAGAAATTATCAAGGAGCCTGTTAAATGGTCTTAACAGCTTCTCAAGCACGCCGCCGCTTATTTTTGTAGTTTTTATTTTTGACGAAAGCATTGGCACAAGCAAAAATGTTGTAACAAGAGATGCGGTTTGCGAGAATATAATCGTAAACGCAAGCTGTTTAAACATAATTGCAACCATATTATCAATAAACAGTATCGGCACATAAACTATACAAGTTGTAAGCACCGACGCTACTACCGCACCGATAACCTCACCCGTACCGCTTATTGCGGCATCACGTGGATTTTTGCCGAGATCGTCACGATGTCTGAATATATTCTCAAGCACAACAACCGAGTTATCAACAAGCATACCCACGCCGAGTGCAAGACCGCCGAGCGAAACAACGTTTAATGTCATTCCCGAAAAATACATTGCTATAAACGTTGTTATAACCGATATAGGCATTGAAATACCGATAACAAGCGACGTTTTTATACTTCCGAGGAATAAAAGAAGTATCAGTATCGCAAGAAGTCCGCCCGTTACGGCATTGTTTGCAACGGAGTTTATTGCATTTTTAATATAACTTGCCTGCTCCATTGTCATATTGTAAGTAAACTTCGGATATTGCGTCTTAATACTGTCGAGTACCTCTACAATTCCGTCGACAACATCAACCGTATTTGCATCGCTTTCCTTATTTATGCTGATTGAAATAGCATCCGTTCCGTCAAGTCTTGAATGAGTTGTGCTTTCGGCATACGTATCGTTTACAACAGCAACATCGCTAAGATGAATAACCTCACCTTTAGATGTTGTAATCGGCACGTTTAAAATATCCGAAAGCTTTGAAAACTTGCCGACGGTACGCACTGCCATATCCTTGTTCATACCCTCGGTTGAGCCGGCAGGAAGGTTTTGGTTTTGCGCCGCAATTGCATTTTTAACGTCATTTGCCGATAGATTGTAGCCGTACATTTTTTGAGGATCAACGGTCACCTCAATGATTCTGTCTGTTGCACCCGAAATATTCACCGACGCAACTCCGGCAACGGATTTCAGCTTATCCTCAACATTATCCTCTATAAATTTCTTTGTCTGCACAAGGTCATATCCCTCGTACGAAACGCTCATCATTGCCGTTGACATCATGGAGCTGTCAATTTTTATGATAACCGGGTCGTCCGCATCTTCCGGCAGCATAGCCTTATACATATTAATACTTGTGGTTATATCCTGAACGGCGTCATCAATTTTAACGCTGTTTGCAAACTGAATCATAACCATTGAAGTACCTTCAGATGACTTTGATGTGATTGTATCTATACCCGAAACCGAAGCAACGGCGTCCTCTATCCTTTTCGTTACGAGGTTCTCAACCTCCTCCGAGCCGACATTCGGATATCCCGTATAAACGATAGCCATCGACATATCCATCTTCGGAGTCATCTCTATTGAAAACTTACTCAGCGAGTAAAGACCGATAACAACGAAAATCATTACAATCATTGAAACGGCAACCGGTCTTTTAACCGATAATTCGTGAAGCTTCATTAATTGTCGCCCTCCTCGGATGTAATATTGAGCTTGTTGTTAGACTCTGATATATATTCCTTACCCGATACAACGACCTTGTCACCCTCATCGATACCGGATATTATTTCGGCATAATCGGAATTCTGAATACCCGTCAAAACATCTTTTCTCTGTGCTTCATTTCCGTTTACGACATACACATACATTTGTCCGCTTTCCTGCAAAAGCGCATCGGAGGGGATTACAACACTGCTCTCGCTCTGCTCCGTAACCAAAGTAACATCCGCAAACATTCCGACCTTTATCCTATTATCCTCATTCGGTATGCTTACACGAACGGTGTACATTCCCGACTGTGCATTCTTAACCGTGTTCACAAGCGTTACAACACCGTCTACCTTCATGTTACCTGCTGATTTTATTTCAACTTCAGCCTGCGTTCCAATACTTACATACGGAATAACAGCTTCCGTCACCGCAATTTCCGCATCAACATTGTTTGAGTTCTTGACCGAGAATATTTCCGTACCCTGTCCTACCATTTGACCTTCGTTTATGTTCTTTGAAGCGACAAACCCGGAAATCGGAGAGATAATTGTCGTGTTGCCGAGCATGTTCTTTGCAGTTGCAAGGCTTGCACGTGCCGACTCAACGGCAGCCGACGCTGTTGAAATACTCTCCTTTGTCGAAACGCTTGTAAGACCTATGTTTTCCTTTGCGTTTTTAAGGGCATTCTCGGCGTTTTTAAGCGAATTTTGAGCATTTTCGTAAGAAGCCGATGCGGAGATTTTTGTTGTTTTCAGATTTTCCTCCGCCGAAACCATTGCCGAATATGTATTGTCAAGCTGAGTTTTAGCACCGCTTTGCGCCGTTTCATAACTCGCACGTGCATTTTCAACATTATTCTTCGCAGTGTCGAGTTCAAGCTGTGACGCAGCTCCGAGATTGAAAAGCTGCTGTGTGCGTTCGAGATTCTGCTCACTTGTTGTCAGCGCATTTTTTGCTGCCGTCACCGACGCATCACCGTCATAAAGCTCCTTTTGTCTGTCATACGCATTTTTTGCATCATCATATTTCTGCTGAGCGAGTACAATCTGCGAATTGTTTTCATAAAGCTGTTTTTCTCTGTTATAATTTGAAAGTGCCGACTCATATGCAATTTGTGCAGAGTTCAGATTTTGATTTGCCGAAACGACAGCCTGCTTTGTGCTTGAATTAACCGTCATGTTATAGCTTGCAACCGCACTGTTATATGATGCCTCCGCCTGTTTATAGGAAAGTCGTATATCGGTATCGTCAAGCTTTGCAAGAACATCTCCCGCATTAACAAAATCGCCCTCCTGATGATAAACGGCTATTGCCTTAGCCCCAACCTTACTTGAAATACTGACCGATTCGCTCGCTTTTATTTCTCCCGTATACGTAACGGTGCTTGAAATGGGCTTAAGCGACGCTGTATAAACCGAAACGTTTTGTCCGCTTTGCTCCTCCGATGTATCTGCCGGCTTTTTTCCGCATGATGCAAAGGTCAAAAGCATTGATGACGCAAGTATTATACTGATTGCTTTGTTTCTCATTTATTATAACTCCTTATAAATTATTTCGTATATATATTATCGTATGAAAGCTTTGTTGTAAGATAAGTAAGCTTTAGATTTTGAAGCTCGTTTTGTGCGCTCTCAAAATTTTGGCGTGCATCTCTGTAATCCGACGCCGACATAGAACCCATCTCGTATTTTAAATACGCCGCATCGGCGGTATCCTTTAAAAGCTCAACATTTGACTGCATATAATCAAGATTTTCCGCCAAAGTGAGTAAGGAATTGTATGTGCTTCTAATGCTTGTATCAAGAGAATTAACATTAAGTGTGTAATCAGCTTCGGCCGTTTCATATGTTGCTTTTTCTATCTTATAATCGTGAAGAGCGGAGGTAAAATGCTTTCCTGCCGTAATCCATCTTTCCTTTGCAAGAGAAAAGCTGTCGCTTATATTAAGATATTTATTGGTAGAGCGTGAAAGCTCCGTTGCTTTTTCGGGAGTGGTTATTTCCTCGGGTGTATATTCAACACTGCCGACGGGTACAAGCTCCTTATCAAGCGGATAATTCATTGTGTTTTTAAGCACAATTAAATTCAAATTTCTCGTCCGCTCCGCACTTTTCAGTGAGTTTTCGGCGTTTTTCTTGATAAGCTCAAAGCTTTTATAATCGAGCTGACTTATTGAGCCGTTATCAAGCCTTGCCTTAGCGGAAGCTATTTTCTCTTCGGCATTTTTGAGATTTTGATTTGCAATTTCAACTGCCGCCTGCGAATTTATATATGTATAAAAGTCCTTTTTAACCTGAACGGCAACGGCTTTTTTATTATCCTCCGCATTTCTTTGCGATACGGTATATTGAAGCTGTGCTGCCTTGTATGCATATCCTGTTGCAATAAGGTATGTTGAAGAATCTACCGTCTCCATTTTACTTATATTATCCTTTGACATTTTCGCCTGATAGGACTGATATTTCGCCGTTTGAATTGCCGCATTGCATTTTTTTACTTCAAGCGAGTTTTCAAGCGCATATCCGACGGCCTCATCAGCAGTCATTTTGTTATCTGCCGCCAGACACACGTTCCATGATGACATTGCAATTGCGCACGACGCCAATAAAGTGATGATTTTCTTCATAGTGTCTCCTCTTTCCTCAATTTTTGATTTTTTCTCATTCTGACCGCATTTTCGGTCATTTTATCAAACAAATCAGCTGTTTTTTTTCTTTCATCCGCCGTTGTGCCGTCAAGCAGCCTGTTAATAATCTCCAGCCCTGTATTAACAAGAACAACTGTATATTTTTCGGATTTGGGAAGAAGCTTTAAATGCTGCATCCGTCCGTCATTTTCATCCTTTACGGCTTCAACCAAACCCTTTTCAATCAGCGACTCAACGCCTCTTGAAACATAAGCCTTTGATACTCCGCCGAGTCTTGCCATCTCCGACGCCGTATCAACAGTAGGGTTATCTGAAAGCGATATAAGTATATGCGCCTCTCTGCCCGAAATGCCGAGCTCCTCCGCTGTTTTATGCATACAGCTGTTCATAAGCTCCACATACATTTTAAACGAACTAATCGCACCGTGAACCGTTAAACGATTAACAAGTTTCACTTTCTCACCGCCTTAAATTAGTTTATGCGTAAACTATAATAGTTTCGCTGTAAACTATTATAGAGGATAAATCCGCCTATGTCAAGTGATTTTTTAATTGTTAATATTTTATTTAATTTTCCGTTATTGTGTCTAAAATTATAAATGTATTAAAATTTGATTTGTGTATATTTTTTGTACTTTACAAATGAACAAATTTGTAGTATAATTAATATATAAATCACTTGGAGGGAAACAAAATGAACTTAGAACCTATAAAACTATCGCCTGCGTTTAAGGACTATCTTTGGGGCGGTGTAAAGCTTAAAGAGGAATTTAACAAAAAGTCGGACCTTGACAAGGTTGCCGAAAGCTGGGAGCTTTCAACGCATCCGGCAGGCGAAAGTATTGTCGCAAGCGGTGAATTTAAAGGAAAGAAGCTTTCGGAATATATAAGCGAAAACAATGTTATCGGCAAAAGAGCGGAGGCTTTCAGCTTCTTCCCCGTTCTTATAAAATTTATTGATGCGTGCGACAATCTGTCGATACAGGTGCACCCGTCAGACGAGTATGCTCTCAAAAACGAAAACAGCTTCGGTAAAACTGAAATGTGGTATGTTCTCGAATGTAATAAAGGAGCATATCTCTACTACGGCTTAAACAGAGAAATAAGCCGTGATGAGTTTAAGGAAAGAATAGAAAACAACACTCTGCTTGAGGTTTTAAACAAAGTCCCCGTAAAAAAGGGCGATGTATTCTTTATTAATTCCGGCACTATTCATGCAATTTGCAGCGGTATAGTTATATGTGAAATTCAACAAAACTCGAATCTTACTTACCGTGTATACGACTATGACAGACGTGATAAGGACGGAAACGCAAGAGAGCTGCACATTGACAAGGCTATTGCCGTTTCAGACCTTTGTCCTGCAAAACCGTATAAGAGTGACAGTGAAAACGTTTTGGCAAAATGCAAATATTTCACGGTTGAAAAATATGATGTATCGGACAGCATTACCTTAAAAACAGACGCTGACTGCTTCCGCTCGGTTATTGTAACAGACGGCAGCGGCAAGCTTACAATGAACGGTAAAACAATAGATTTTATAAAAGGCGACAGCTTATTTATACCGGCACAAGACGGCGAATATACAGTGTGCGGCGAATGCGAAATCATAGTAACGTATGTATAA